>JBAPSR010000217.1:0-6054 GCA_049281755.1 Binataceae bacterium (SeqCode) | reverse complement strand
CCTGCGCGCGGCGCAAGCGCGACGCGGCGACCAGCTTCATCGCGCGCGTGATCTGCTGGGTCGTCTTGACCGAGGCGATCCGCCGCCTGATTGCCTTTAGCGAGGCCATCGTCTACGCGCCCGCGTTCACCGCCTATGCGGCTGGCGCGGCTGGCGACGCATCCTTGGCGTGCTCGGCAAGGAACGATTTCTGGTAATCGTCGATCGCGGCTTTGAGCTTGCCGCGCAGCGCGTCGCTGATCTCTTTCTTCTCGCGAATTTCGGCCAGCAGGTCGGCGTGGCGCGAATCGAAAGCCGCGTAGAGCCCAAGCTCGAAGGCGCGAATCTGCTCGACCTCGAGCGCGTCGAGATAGCCTTCGTTGGCGGCGAACACCAGCACCACTTCTTTGTCGACGGTCAACGGATCGTATTGATTCTGCTTGAGCATCTCGACCAGACGCGCGCCGCGATTGAGCAGGCGCTGCGAGGCCGGATCGAGGTCGGAGCCGAACTGCGCGAACGCCGCCATCTCGCGATACTGCGCAAGGTCGAGCTTGAGCGTGCCACCGACCTGCTTCATCGCCTTGATCGCGGCCGAGAACATCACGCGCGAAACCGATACGCCAACGTTAACGGCGGGCCGCACGTTCGAGTAGAACAGATCCTTGTCGAGCACGATCTGTCCGTCCGTGATCGAGATGACGTTGGTCGGAATATAGGCCGAGACGTCGCCTTCCTGCGTTTCGATAATCGGCAGCGCCGTGAGTGAGCCGCCGCCGTTTTCCTTGCTCATCTTTGCGGCGCGTTCGAGCAGCCGCGAATGGAGATAAAACACATCGCCGGGATACGCCTCGCGTCCCGGCGGACGGCGCAGCAGCAGCGAGAGCTGGCGGTAGGCCTGCGCGTGCTTGCTCAGATCGTCGTACACCAGCAGCGCATGCCGTCCGTTGTCGCGGAAGTACTCGCCCATCGTGCAGCCGGTGTACGGCGCGATAAATTGCAGCGGCGCGGCCTCGGAGGCGGTCGCCGCGACGATCGTGGTGTACTCGAGTGCGCCGTGGCTGGCGAGCGTTTCGACCAGCTGCGCGACGGTCGAGCGCTTCTGCCCGATCGCGACGTAGATGCACTGCACGCCTTGTCCGCGCTGATTGATGATCGTGTCGATCGCGATTGCGGTCTTGCCGGTCTGGCGGTCGCCGATGATCAGCTCGCGCTGTCCGCGGCCGATGCAAAGCATCGAGTCGATCGCCTTAATCCCGGTCTGCATCGGCTCCTTGACCGGCGCGCGTGCGATGATTCCCGGCGCCTTGATCTCGATTCGGCGGGTCTCTGAGGACTTGATCGGTCCCTTGTCGTCGATCGGCTGGCCGAGCGCGTTGACAACCCGCCCGAGCAACCCGTCGCCAACCGGCACTTCGGCGATTCGGCCGGTGCGCTTGACCTCGTCGCCCTCGCGAATCGCCTGCGGATCGCCGAACAGGGCGGCGCTGACGTTGTCCTCTTCGAGGTTGAGAACAATCCCGTATATCTGATGCGGGAATTCGAGCAGCTCGCCCGAAGCCGCGTTGTCGAGTCCGTAGATTCGCGCGATACCGTCGCCGCAGGAAAGCACGCGGCCGGTTTCGCGAACCGAAATCTGGCCCTCGAAGCCCTTGATTTCGTTCTTCAGGATCTCACTGATTTCAGATGGTCTAATGTCCGCCATAAATGGGTTTTCCGCTCAGACTTGACCGGCTAGCCGCTGCTGTGCGAGTGCGAGCCGCGTCGCCAGGCTGCCGTCATAAATTTTTCCGCCGAGTTCCGCCACCACTCCGCCCAACAAATCCTTATCGACCTTGACGGTCGGAATTATTTTCTTGCCGGCAATTCCTTCGAGCCCCGCGACTACTCGCGCAACCTCCGCATCGCCCGGCGCGACCGCAAAGGTCAGTGTCGCCCGCGCGCGCGAGAGCATCTCGTCGAGCTGATCGCGGTACGCCTGCGCGATCGCGCCGATCTCATCGATCCGGCCATGACGCGCGATCACCACCGCGAACGAGCGCAGCGGAAAACTTAAGTTCAGCGTCTCCGCGATTTTCGCCATCGCCTCGCGCCGCGCCGTCTCACTGATTTCCGGCGAAGTCAGACGCGCCGTCAGCTCGGGCGAATCAACCGTCGCGGCCAACCGATCGAGCTCGAGACCCCAATTCTCGGCCTGTCCGCGCTCTGCGACTTCCAGCAACGCGCGCGCATAGCGCCTGGCGACGCGAGAGCCTTTCATCGCCGCCCCTCTTGTCCGAGCTTGTCCATGAAGCCTTCGATGAGGCGCCCCTGGTCGTCGCCGCTGAAGTTGCGCGCGATCGACTCGCGCGCATGCGTGGCCGCTGCCGCGGCAAGCCGCTCGCGCACCCGGCGCTGGGCAGCTTCGGTCATCGCAGCCGTGGTCATCTGACTGTCGTGCTTCAAGCGTTCGGTATGCGCCTTGGCGAGTTCGCGTATGCGCGCGAGCTGGTAATTGGTTTGGGCGTCGAACTCAGCTTTGATCCGCGCAAGCTCCGACTCGAGCGCCGCCTTGCGCGCCTCAGCCGCGCGGGCCAGCGCATCGGCCTCGGCGAGCGCGCTCTCGGCCCTTCCCAGGCTCGCGCGAATCGATGCGGCGCGATCGGTGAAAAAGCTGCGCGCCAGCGGAACCGCATAGTAGATGAGGATAAATAAAAATGCGACGAAGTTCGCAGTGAAGAACCCGAGCGTCAACCACGATCCTTTAGTCTCGCCGCCCGCCTCTGCCGCGCGCGCAATCGAGGGCAACAGCGCGATGATGGCAAGCATCGGCAGGGCGATCTTGTAGAGCGGTCGTTTCATCTCAGTTGTTCGATCCGGGTGCGGTGTCAACCGGACGGCCCAAAATACGCACCGCCAGCTCGGCGCCAAGGTTATGGCTCATCGCTTCGAGTTGTTGTTCGGATTCCTTGAGTTCGCTCTCGAGCTTGGTGCGCGCGGCCTCCAGCACGGCGTGCGCTTCGGCTTTCGCCGCATCCAGCATTTGCGCGGCCTCGGCCTCCGCAGTGCGGCGATGCGATTCGCGCATCGCGATCGCCTCGCGGCGGATCTCCGCGATGCGTTTTTCGCGCTCGTCGTCGTCGGTGCGCGCCTCTCTAATGAGTTGTTCGGTCCGATCGCTCAAGCTTTGGAACCGTTCTTCGCGCGCGGCCAACAGGGCCAGGAACGGGCGGAAAAACAACCGGCTGAATATAAACCAGAAAACCAGAAACGACACAATCAGGACAAAAAACGTTCCCCAATTCGGCGGGATATGCATTTTACGGCGTCTCCCCGGCGGGGCTTTCGAATAACGATAACATCGGAGATGACAGGGACGGGCGCTTGCGGCCGGCCGCGCAGATCAGGCCTGCTTCTGCCCTCCGGCGGCGGCCTGCAGCGGCCGCTCCTCCTTGGGAAAAACGGTGACCTTGCGATCCTCGCGCACGCCCTCGGGCTGCATCGCGCAGTGACCCTCGAACTGCGCGCCTTCATGGACGACCAGAACGGGCGCGCTGAGATTGCCGATCACCTTGGCCGACGGACGAATCTCGATCCGCTGAGTCGCGATAATATCGCCGCTGACCTTGCCTGCAACCACGACCGACGCGGCGCGGATTTGCGCCGTGACCGTCGCGCTCTCGCCAATCGCGATACTCTCTTTGGCCGTAATCTCGCCATCGACCTCGCCGTCGATTCGCGCCGGACCCTCGAACGAGAGCTTGCCGCTGACCTTCGACCCGCGGTCGAGATAGGCGCGTCCTTCGGCCTGAACTGCCGGACGCGTTTGAGATGCTGCCGCGGGGGAGGATTGCGCGAGGACGGGCGTCTGCGGCGTCGGCGATGGCGACGAGGGCGTCGGTACGGATCCGGGCTTGGTGGTCTTTTCGGGTTCTTTATTGAATAGCGCCATCGCGAACCGCTCCCCGGCGAGAGACAGCCCTCGCCTACAAAAAATATGAGCTTCCGGATGGCTAATATCCAATGTAAATGAGGGTGTCAAATTAGCGGCGGATAGCCGACGAGCCCAGATTTCGTCCTCAGCCTCGCCGCGCGCCTGCGCGCGCGCTGTCAGAGCCTTAAATGCCAGCTAAAAACACTCTAAAATCGCGGCCCAAGATGATGCGATAGACGGTGCGATTAGCCTCGCCGCGGCGACCGTTGTAGTTTGGGTCAGAATTTCGGAAGTGCGCGCCTCGTGCCGGACAATCTCCCGTGCC
Organism: Binataceae bacterium (SeqCode); assembly: GCA_049281755.1. GTDB lineage: Bacteria > Desulfobacterota > Binatia > Binatales > Binataceae > JBARDN01. Next base: position 1,837 of record JBAPSR010000217.1, on the reverse strand, counting down.
GGACTCGCGCCGGCCGCTTCCCGGATCAAAGGAGACTCAAATCATGGCGACGATCCCGGACAAGTTCCACGACCTGATCCACGTCAAGAAGAGCTTCGCCCATCTGGCGACCGTGATGAAGGACGGATCTCCGCAGGTGACGCCGGTATGGTTCGACGAGACGGGCGGGAAGATTCGGATTAACACCGCGCGCGGCCGAGTGAAGGATCGCAATCTCAAGCCTGGCGTGCGCGTCGCGTTGTCGATCATCGATCCCGACGATCCGTATCGCTACGTGCAGATTCGCGGAACTGTCGTAAGCGAGACCGAAGAGGGCGCAGCCGCGCATATCGATTCGCTGGCGAAGAAGTATCTCGATCGCGACAAGTATCCGTTTCACGATCCTGCGCATGCGCGCGTGATCTACGAGATCGAGCCGACTTCATTCCAAAGCAACCGCTAGCAGAGCAAACCGTTGTCTCGGCGCATCCGCGCGGCCTAAGATTTGCCCGTATCGCGATGGAACCAAATCCTCAACCGGCGCGGCAGCCGAAGGTCTATCTCGAGACCTACGGATGCCAGATGAACGTCGCCGACTCGCAAACAGTCAGCGCGATCATGCGCCGGGCGGGGTATGCCAGCGCCGAGCGTCCGGAAGACGCCGACGTGATCCTGCTCAACACCTGCGCGATTCGCGAGCACGCCGAGGAACGCGTGCTCGGGCGCTTGGGCGCTCTGGCGCGGCTCAAGCACGCGCGCCCCGAGATCAAGCTCGGGCTGCTCGGATGCATGGCGCAACATAATCGCGCCGCGCTTGCGGAGAAGGCCGCGTACCTCGACCTGATCGCGGGTCCCGACAGCTATCGCCGACTACCCGAGCTGCTCGCGCGCGTGGGCCTCGATCCGGCCATCGATGTCCGCCTGGATCGCGCCGAGACCTACGCCGACATCAGTCCCGAGCACGACGGTGGCGTGCGCGCCTACGTCACGATCATGCGCGGATGCGACAAGTTCTGCGCGTTCTGCGTCGTGCCGTACGTGCGGGGACGCGAGCGCTCGATCGCACCGGCCGATCTGATGCGCGAGATTCGCGGTCTCGCTGACCGCGGCGTGAAGGAAATCGTGATGCTCGGGCAGACGGTCAACGCATACCGCTCCGGCGATACCGACTTCGCCGCGCTGCTCCGGATGACGGCGCGAATCGACGGGATCGAGCGAATCCGCTTCACCTCGCCGCATCCAAGCGACATGACCGACGCGGCGATCGAAGCAATCGCGACCGAACCAAAGGTGATGCCGCATCTGCATCTGCCGGTGCAGTCGGGCTCGGACCGCATCCTAGCCGCGATGGATCGCAGTTACACAGCCGATAAATACCTCGCGCTGGTAGCGAAGGTGCGAGCAGCAGTCCCCGGAATCGCACTCACCACCGACGTAATAGTAGGTTTTCACGATGAAGACGAAAGCGATTTCGAAGCGACCCTCGCACTGATGCGCACAGTGCGGTTCGATCAGTCATTCTCATTCAAATACTCAGTCCGCGAAAACACGCGCGCCTATCGTCTCGGCGACACAGTAAGTGAAGAAGAGAAAGGCCGCCGTATAGCCGCGGTAATCTCACTTCAAGAAACAATATCTCTCGAGCGCAATCGCGCGACCGTCGACCGCACCTACCCAGTCCTGATAGAAGGGCCGGCCCGCCGCGGCATCGGTCTACTAGCCGGCAAAACCCCTCAATTCAAAACCGCAATTTTTCTCAGCGCCTGCTCAGTCGCCATTGGCGAAACAGTCCCAGTACGAATCGACTGCGCCAACGGCCACACGCTAACCGGCTCGCTCGTTGCCTGCTAGAAACGCC
>JBAPSR010000216.1:0-2071 GCA_049281755.1 Binataceae bacterium (SeqCode) | reverse complement strand
CGATAGCGCCGCGCCAAGCGAGTGCATCCGATCGATTCCGAATTCGCGCCGGCGCGAGACCACCGCGTCGTCGCCGCTGCCCTCAAAGCCCGAGCCGATCGCGACGATCGCGACGCGACCGTCCGCGATCGGAACCGGATGGAACACATAGCCGGGCGAGGTGTAGCCGACGAGCTCGCGCAGCGCGCGGCGGTACTCGAGCAGATCGAAGTGCGTGTCTTGCGCGATGCGCATGAGGAAATCGCCGAGCCGGGCGCCGGCGTCGTTCGCAAGCACGATCAGGCGCTCGAACGCGGCCGGATCGTATTCCTCGCGCCGCGCGATCAGCGGCGCGTAGCCGCGCTCGAACGTCAGTAGGAGCGCACCGAATTCGTCTGCGTCGCCGCGGCCCCGGCCGGCGCGCGCGCTGATCGGAGCGGCACGATCGACGGGCTCTATATCCATCGCAAGGTAGCTGCCGTGGCTCGAGGGTTTCGCGAGTCCGCGCCGCGCGTTGGCCACTACCGCGGGCTCGGCGTCGATCGCGGTCAGCCGGCTTGCTCCTCCCCGCCGCTCGGCCATCAGGCCGTAACCGCTGAGCAACGATCCGTACCCGAGCACGACCAGGCGCGCGTTGAGTTCCACTCAGATGTCTTCGACCGGCGGATAATATTTTTTGTCGCCGAGTTCGTCTACCGCGTTCCAGAATTCGGCGCCCGACGCGCTCATCGGGTTGGTTGGATCCTTAAGCGACATCGCTTGCCGCTTGTAATTCCAGCTCTCCGGACGCAAGACGCGCGCAGCCGCGAAATATTTCTGCGCCGCTTCCGCATAGCCGCATTCGTGAAGATACTCGCCGAGCCGGAAATTCGCCGCCGCGCGCACGTCATCGTCGCCCGGCGTATGCATCCGGCGCAGGACTTCGGCCTCGCTGAGCGCGAACTTGCTCGCGGCTCCGTTGGCGACCCAATCGCGGATCGCGTTCTGATAAGCCAGCCGCTTGGCCTGCATCTCCTTCATCGATTCTTCAGGCATCGCGAAGGTCTTGCGATCGAGCGTGCGAAACGCGTCGGTCGAACCCGCCGCCTCGCTCGGCCGCACGATACGTCCGCGCTCATCGATCCACACGGCGGTCGGCACATTCACCATGTCGTAGAGTTCCGCGACAATATGGCGCATATCGATCACGCACGGATAAGTGGGTTTCGCGGCGGTGATCCATGGCTCGACCGCGGCTTTTCCGGCGCTGTCAAACGCTACCGCGATCGGAACAAATCCTTTCGGCCCCAGTTCGTCGTACAGCGCCTGCCACACGGGCAGATCCATTCGGCAGCCTCACCAGGAGGCCCATGAAACGAGCAGAACCTTCTTGCCGCGATATTCCGACAGCGAATGCATCCGCCCCGCGAGATCCGGCAACGAGAAATCCGGCGCTTCGAGCGACTTGAGCGTGCGCGCGCGCTCGGATGCCGCCTCTGCGACGCACCAGGCGTGATGCTCCTCGTCGGCAACGATCGGCTGTCCGAGCAACTGCGCAAGTGCGGCAAGGTTGTAGCGACCTCCTGCCGCGAATTCTCCCGCGCGCGCGGGCGGCACCGGAACGCACACCTCCCCTTTGCAGAAACCCTCGGGCTTGAAAACCCATTCCGTCGCGCGCTCCAGTTCCTCGGCGCGAAGCCATAGCTCCGAGCCTCGAACCTCGGCTGGAACACCGGTCGTCACGCGTTCGCCATAGATCAGATTGATTTGACTGTCGGCCATCGAAGCTCTCCCGGACTCGCTATCGAGCCGCAATTATTTTAACGCCTGCGCCACGGCGATCATATCCACAGTATCACACCGCTTGCGGGAGTTCCGGTCGCCGCGCGGACTGCACGCAGATAGATCGCGACCTGCGCGCGATACTCGGGAAGCCGCGCGGACAAGTCGGCGTCGGTTTTGAAATCGACGATCGTCCAGCTCGCTGCCTCACTCGTTTCAGTGCGAAACGCCAGGTCCGCGATTCCTTCAGCCGTGGTGCCGTCGTCAAGCGTCGCGAGGACCGGATACTCGCGGCGGACTTCGCTCGCGCTCGCTGCTGCGCGAATCACCG
>JBAPSR010000215.1:0-13520 GCA_049281755.1 Binataceae bacterium (SeqCode) | reverse complement strand
CCGGATCAAACGTCAACGGCAACGGCCACGGGCTGTTCACGCCGACCCTCGCGTTCGGCAAGGGCTTCGGCGATTTCGATTTTCAATCGACCGTCGGAGTGACGTTTCCGGCCGGGGGCCTGGATCGACTGGGGATGCCACTGGCGTGGAACACCGCGTTTCAGTACCGCGTCGCGAAATATTTCTGGCCCGAGGTCGAGACCAACTACCAGTGGCAATCCTACGGTGGCGACACTGGCCACAACACCTTGTACATAACGCCCGGACTTATCATCGGTCGGATTCCGATTCACAACCGCGTGGGACTTACTTTCGGCGCGGGATACCAGGTCACGGTGACGAAGTATCACTCGTACAACCATAACGTGGTTCTGACTGCGCGCATTCCGTTCTGATCGGAGTCGTCGATGCGTACATCACGATTAGAGAATTTCCGCCGAGCGCCGGTGCTGGCGATAGCGATCGTTATCGCGCTGGGCGCAATCAGCATTCCGAGCTTCGCGCGCGGCGCCGAGTCCGATCATGCTGCGATCACGATCTTCCATGCCGACAGCCTGAACGCTTATGTCGCCGCGATCGCGAAGGTCTACAAGGCCAGTCATCCGGGCGCGCAGGTGCAGACTGAGAGCAGCGGCAGCCTGGATGCGATCCGCAAGATCACCGACTTGCATCTGCCCTGCGATATCTTGATCACCGCCGATTGGCGCCTGCTGCAGACTCCGCGGCCCGGAATCGATCATTGGGCGGCGCTCTTCGCCGGTAATTCGATGGGTATCGTTTATACCGCGCACTCGAAATTCGCGTCGGAGATAAACGCCGGCAATTGGCAGCAGGTGCTCGCGCGGCCGGGCGTGCGCTATGGACATTCGAATCCGGAGCGCGATCCGGCGGGCTACTGGACCCTGGTGGTATGGCAACTTGCCGCGGGCTTCTACCACGAGCCAAAACTCGCGGCGCAGCTCGCCGCAGGATGCCCCCGCGCGAACATCCGCCCGCACAACATCGATCTGATCGCGCTGCTGCAAAGCGGCGAGCTCGATTATTACTTCGGCTATGCGTCCGATGCGCGGCTGGGAGACCTGAAATTCCTCGAGCTGCCACCACAGATCAACCTGGGCGATATCAAACTTGCGTCAGACTACGCGCAGGCGAGCATCGCGGTTGGAAGCGGAGCGAATCGCAAGACCATCACGGGCGCTCCGGTAGCATACGCGGCGACGCTCACGACCGATCCTCCCAATCGCGAAGGCGCGCTCGATTTCATGCGCCTGATGCTGGGTGACGCGGGCCGCAAGGCAGCGCAGGACGCGGGACTTATCGCGTATCCGTCGGGCCTCGCGTGGGATCCCTCCCATCAGATGCCGCCCGAGCTGCGCGCGATGACAAAACCTCTCGACGCGAACTAGGCGCCGGCTTCGCGCGCGGCCTCGTCCTGCTCGCCCTCGATCACGGTCGGCGGCGCGAAGTGTCCAGCGTCGTGCTCGATCACGATAATCCCGCAGTTGGACGGGATGTGCGCGCCGTCCCATCCGCCGGTCACGTGCGCCCATAGTGCGCGCAACACGCCGCCGTGGCTGACGATCACAACCTCGCAGTCGGGACAGTCGCGTGCGATACGGTCGAGCACCGGAGCGCTGCGCTGGCGCACGTCGAGGTGGCTCTCGCCTCCCGGAGGCCGCCACTGCCAGGAATGAGCAGGGTCGAAGCTCGGGTCCTCGCGCACGACTTCGTACGGCTTTCCCGCGACCGCACCCAGGTTCTGCTCGCGGAATTCGGGCTCGATCTCGACCGGCAGGTCGAATTGCTCCGCTATGATCCGCGCGGTCTCGCGAGTCCTGAAGTACGGGCTCGCGATCACCTTGCGTGGATGGAAACTGGTTTTGATCCTGAGCGCCGCTTCGCGCGCCTGCCGGCGGCCGAGCTCGGTGATCGCCGCGTCGGGCGAGCTCGTGAAATGGCGAATGCGATTGCCTTCGCTCTCACCGTGGCGAACTAGAATTAGTTTGCCCATGACTGAGATCCCCGGCGTTCTTTCTAGCTCAGCGTGAGCATTATGTCATGCCCTGCGAAGTAGCGGACCGGTTCGGAAAATCGAGTGCCGTGTCATTCCCGCGCGTGGGAATGACGCCGTGAAACGCTGAGCGATAGCGGTTACCGAGAAAAGTGTGCGGGTGCGTGAGGGCGAGATTCCTCGCGATGCACGCAGCGCTGGATGATATGCACGACGCGAAGCTGGTGGTGGACTCGCGCTCGGAATGACAATTTCCGCGTATTGTGTGTCATTCCGAGCGCGTACCGGCGACGCGGATCGCGTCGTGCACGTCACGTCGGACGGCAGGAATCGCGAGGAATCTCTCCCTCACGCGCCAGCAGACTTCCATCGGGGCTCTACGGTTTCGGATCGCCTCCGGCAATCGCGTCGGGCGCGGGCGCGCCCGCCGGCCTGATCATCGTGCGAAATGCGTCGAGCAAATCGATCGGGAGCGGGAAGATCGTGGTCGAGTTGTTATCGGTCGCAATCTCCTTGAGCGTCTGCAGGTAGCGCAGTTGCAGCGTGATCGGACTCTTGCTCATGACTACCGCCGCGTCCGCGAGCTTCTGCGAAGCCTGGAACTCGCCTTCCGCCGCAATTACTTTCGCGCGCCGCTCGCGCTCGGCCTCGGCCTGCGCCGCGATCGCGCGCTGCATGTCCTGCGGCAGATCGATATTCTTGAGCTCGACCAGCGTGACCTTCACGCCCCATGGCTCGGTCTGCGAATCGACCACCTCCTGGATGCGCGCGTTGAGCTTGTCGCGCTGGCTCAAGAGCTCATCGAGCTCGGTCTGTCCGCCGACGGAGCGCAGCGTGGTCTGCGCCAGCTGCATCGTGGCGAACAGGTAATTGGCGACCTCGGTCACCGCGCGCGAGGGATCGACCACGCGGAAATACAGCACCGCGCTCACCTTTACCGAGACGTTGTCCTTGGTGATCACGTCCTGCGGCGGAATATCCAGGGTGACGGTGCGCAGATCGATTCGCACCATCCGCTCGAGTATCGGTATAACGAAGATCACGCCCGGACCGCGAAACGGGGTCAGCCGCCCGAGCCGAAAGATCACGGCGCGCTCGTATTCGTTCAGGACCTTGAGTCCGGAGAGGAAGATTATCACAACGATGAAAACGATTACGCCGAAACCTGTCGCCATCGGATTCTCCTTATCGTAATTCGCGCCTCAAGACGCCCGGCGCACTTCGACCTCAAGACCTTTGACCGCAGTAACGCGCGCACGGGTGCCGGGCGCAAGCGCCTCGGGACTGCGCGCGCGCCAAATCTCGCCGTGCACGAAAATCTTTCCCGGAACGCCGGCCTCGATCGCCTCTCGCACCTCGCCGATTTCACCGACCATCCCTTCGGCTCCGGTCGAAGCGATCCGGCGGCGTTCACTCGCGACGATATAGCCGAGCCCGAGGATGATCACCGTCAGCGCAACCGCGGCGCCGTAGATGATGTCGCGGTTGACCTCGAGATTGGTCTTCGAGGTATCGATCAGAAACAGCGATCCGATCACGAACGCGGCGACTCCGCCGAGTCCCAGGATCCCATAGCTGGTGACGAACGCTTCCGCGATGAGTAGTCCGACACCGAGGAAGATCAGGAGCAACCCGGTCACGTTGACCGGCAGCACCTGGAACGACGCGAAAAACAGAAGCAAGCAGATCGCGCCCGCGACGCCCGGAAGAAAAACTCCCGGATGCGCAAATTCGAAATACAGCCCGAGCAGCCCCGCCATCAGCAGCAGATAGACGATATTCGGATCCGACAGCGTGTTCAGCACGAGCTGGCCGGTGGTCATAAAACCGCGGCGGACAGTCGCGTCGGCGAGATCGAGCGTGATCTCCTTGCCGCTCACCTGCACCTTGCGGCCCGAGGTTTGAACGAGCAAGCTGCGCAAATCGGGCGCAACGATATCGATCACTTTTTTCTGCAAGGCCTCGCGCTCGCCGATTGCGACGCTGTGCCGGACCGCCTGCTCGACCCAATCTTCGTTGCGCCCGCGCTGCTGCGCGATACTGCGCGCGAAGCTCGCAGTGAAGTTCTCGATCTTCTCTCCCATGACGCCCTTGATATCCGAGCCGCCTTCTTCGACCGGATGCGCCGCACCAATCGTCGTCCCCGGCGCCATCGCCGCGACATTCGCCGCCTCGGTGATAAAGGTACCGGCCGACGCGGCGCTCGCGCCCGACGGCGCCACGTAAACGATCACCGGAAGCGGAGCGGCAAGAAGACTCTTCACGATCTGCTGCGCAGAGCTGAGGAGTCCGCCCGGAGTGTCGAGCTCGATCACCAGCGCGCCCGCGCCCCCGCGCGAGGCCGAGTCGATCGAGTCGTCGATAAAACTCGCCACCGCCGGATTGATCGAACCATCGATCGTGATCAACTCGACCCAGGTCTGCGCCGGATGGCTGTCCGCACGCGCACGTGCGCCGAGCGTCACGATAATTCCGGCCGCGCCGAGCGCGACAAGGATCGCCAAGCCCGCGCGAAGATGTGCCCGAAGCTTCACGCGTCCGCGCGTCCCGGAACCGGCCGCCCGAGTTCCTTCAAAACCTGCTGTACGTCTTGCCATACCGCCCGCTTCTCCCCGGGGTTGCGCAGCAGATACGCCGGATGAAACGTGGGCATCATGCGGACGCCGCGCACGTCATGCCAATTCCCGCGCAGCCTGCTGATGGGAGTTTTGACTTTCAGCACGGCCTGGACCGCGAAGGTGCCGAGCCCGACGATCACGCGCGGCTTAACCAGCTCGATCTGGCGCATCATGAACGGTTCGCATGACGCGACCTCGTCGGGCTCGGGATTGCGGTTGTCGGGCGGGCGGCACTTGATCACGTTGCAGATATAAACCTCGGCGCGCTTCATGCCCATCCCGCGCTCGATGATGTCAGTCAGCAACTGGCCGGCGCGGCCGACGAACGGCTCACCGCGCGCGTCCTCTTCCGCGCCGGGTCCTTCGCCGATAAACATCAGCTCGGCATTCGGGTTGCCCACTCCGAAGACCAGGTTTTTGCGCAATCCCCACAGCTTGCAGCGGCGGCAATCGCCGATAAATTCGCGCAGCGTTTCGAGCGATTCGGTTTTCTCAAGCCCGGGGTACTTCGAGAACAGATCGCGCACCGGCGGCGCGGCCGCGGCGACGGGAACCCGATCCGGCGCTCTAGCGATATTCGGCGCGCTCTGCACGGACGCGGGCGGGCGCTCGGATACGGGCAGACCGTCCAATCCTTCCTCGCGGAGCTGCGCGACGTAGTCGGTGAGCGTCGCGACGATCGTCGCGCGGTCCGGATGCGGTTTCGCTTCACTCATAGTTGGCAGGCATCACGCCAGCCGGTCCTGATGATAGCCAAGATAGAGTGCGGTTCCGACCGATCCACCAACCGAGAGAATCAAGTAAATAATGATAAAGCCGACGGTCGGATGGCCATTGTCGTGGAGCGACCAAAACAGCGTGAGATTGGTCGGGACGTAAAATGCGTAAACGACCGAGAGCGGCTTGAGCCATCGCTTCTGCGCGATCAAACCGTACGCGTAGAACGCCAGAATAATTCCGAAGATCGGACCGCCGATTGCATTTTGAGAGAAGGTCGCAAGGCGATGCCCGAACACCACCAGTCCGAGATGCGGATCGTTGTGATGCTGGAACGGCTTGGTGAAATCTGAGAACGCGAGCACGGCGAACAGAATCGCCATCGCGGAAAGAAACCAGTCGCGCCGCGGACGCACAGTCGAGGTAGGAGTATCGGGCATTTTGGACGTCCTCGGTTTCGGGCGGTTCAAGAGCCAAGCGCAACGTCGATCGGATGCTCTTTGAGAGCGCTAATCTTGAGCACCGAGAATCCAATCACGTTCCCATCCGCATCAACTTTTTCCATCACCTGATCGTTGGCGGTTTCCCGGAAAAAACCTTCCTTGCGCTCAAAGGTGACTTCCAGATAATCGCCTTCGGCGTCGTACCAGACCTTCACGTGCTTGCGCTCCATAGAACGGTTCCTCGCTTCGGCTTATCGGTGAGATAGGCCGTCAACACAAAAGCGTCGCCCACGGTAACTTTCACGACCACGCATAAGAACTTATCGCCTGCCCGCGTCCCTGAATAGAAGCGGTAGTACAGACGCGCGGCTTCATCGCTGATCGACTGAATTACCAGCGCCGGATCCTTCAGCGTTTCTGAGATCGCCGCATCGAGGCCAGCCATTTCTGGATGATCGAGGATATGCGCGAGTCGTTCCTCGCTCAGCCTGACAGCCAAGCCCCGATGGTCATCAAGTACCTGCACCCCTCTTCGGTTCCCTACTTTTCCAGGGGGACCAACTTGCGCTGATGCGCCTTCGCATACGCCCCCTGGCAATCCAGCTTATCCGCGAACGACTCGAAGGCGCCGCGACTTTGCCGCGCGCATCGCGGCAAGGCGATCGAGAATCTTATCGGCGACCTCGTCTTTCGACAGTATCGGCAGACTTTCTACGCTGCCGTCGGCGCCAAAGAATGTGACGATATTGGTATCGACAGCGAAGCCGGCGCCCGCCTGGGTGACGTCGTTGGCAACTATCAGATCGAGCCGCTTGCGCGCGAGCTTGCTCTTCGCGTTCAGCGCAAGGTCGTCGGTCTCGGCGGCGAAACCGATCATCAGCCGCGAGCCCTTCTTCGCCGCCATCCGCGGCAGCTCATCGGCGATCGAGATCATCTTGAGCTCGATACCCTTGGGATTTTTCTTGAGCTTGCCCGAGGCCGGATTCGCCGGACGAAAGTCCGCAACCGCCGCCGCCATCACGAGAGCGGACGCCCACGAGAAATGGCTCGAAGTCGCAGCGAGCATCTCGGCGGCGCTGGCCGTGTCGATTCGCTCGACGCCATACGGGGTCGCGAGAGCAGAAGGTCCCGCGACCAGCCGCACCTCCGCACCGCGGCGGCGCGCGGCAGCCGCGATCGCGAAGCCCATCTTTCCTGAAGATCGATTCGAAACGAAGCGCACCGGATCGATCGCCTCTTGCGTGGGACCCGCGGTGACGAGCACGCGTTCGCCCGCCAGATCGTCTGGCGAAAGAATCCGCTCGAGCTCGGCCGTAATGATCGCTGGATCAGGCAGACGGCCCTTGCCCTCGTAGCCGCAAGCGAGCTCGCCTTCAGCAGGCTCGATAATCGTCGCACCGCGCGCGCGCAGCCTGCCGAGATTCTCGAGGACGGCAGGATGCGCGTACATGTGCACATTCATCGCGGGCGCGAATGCGACTGGAGCCTCCGTCGCGAGCAGAACGGTGGTGACAATATCGTCGGCGATTCCCGCCGCCGCTTTGGCGATCAGGTTGGCGGTCGCGGGCGCGATCAGAACCGCGTCAGCCGAATCGGCGAGACGAATATGCCCGATCTCGGATTCCTGGGTGAGGCTGAAGGTGTCGGTTGCGACCGGACTCTGCGCGAGCGTCTGGAGCGTGAGCGGAGTGATAAACTCCTGCGCGTTGCGCGTCATCATCACGCGGACTTTAGCGCCGCGCTGCACCAGAGCGCGCACGATTTCGGCGGCCTTGTACGCGGCAATCCCGCCGCTAACGCCGAGCACGATCGTCTTATCGCGCAGGATGCTCATCAGGGACTGATTCTATTGTGCGCCGCCCTCCAGACGAAAGCCCCTGTACAGGCGTTTACGACTCTCCAATCCAGCGCACCCACGAAAGCTGGTGTCTGACGGTGTTCCACAAACGTTCATCGGCGGTCCAGCACTCGCAGCTCTCATACCCTGCCAATGCGAGATAGTGAGCGTCGTACGCGCTCGAAAAGCCGAAGCGCTCCGTCAGTTCGAGCGATCGCGGATGCACCGAGCTGATTTGTTGCTGCACAGGTCCGCTTTCATGAAAGTAATGGAGTCTCTCCTTGGCCTGCTCGAGCGTCAACTGCCGGCGGCGGAGCCGCTTGCCAAGAACGTTCGTCACCTCGTACAAGAATAGCGCGGGCGCCAAAAGCGTGCAGTCATCGTGATGCCATTGTCCGAGAAGCGCGCGTGCCTGGGCGCTGTAGGGTTCGTCCTCAACCCATTTTACGGCCAGACTCGCATCGACCACGATCGCGTTCGAGCTCATAACTCGCGATAGCGATTTTCGCGGTCCTCACGGATTAGATCGGCGGAGTCTTCGGGAAACGGCGCGGACTGTTGCGAACGCAATGCGTCGGCGCGGCTCAATGTCTCGCTCGTGATCGATCCGTCGGAAGGCTTGGTCAGAAAATCGGATGAAGGGACGGCCAACTCCAGCACCCTCATAACGTAGGCCGACACCGGCATCTCCTGCGACGCGGCGGCAATCTTGATTCGCCGTTTGAGGGAGGGGCTGATATCAACAGTGAGCCGAGGTCTCGACTCATGGGGATTGGAGCGCTTTGCGCCGGCTGACTTCCGGTTCATTCGCTCAACCTATCAGAAAGACAACTTGGTGTCATGACGACAAACGCGCAAGCATGCATCATTGATGCGGTTTCCATTCCGCGGCTGGCAGCAACCGATAGACGCCGCGGTCGCGCGCGAGCATCCGGTAGCCCACCATCTCGCGGCGCAGCGTGGCGGCGTCTTCGTGATGACGCTTAAGGATCGCGTTGACCTGCGCTTCGCTGTACTCGGCATCGGCAGTGAACTTGCGCGCGAGCCATCGCAGAATGATCCAGCGTTTCTTGCGCGAGACCGGAATACTGATGAGCCGGTCGCCCTCGAGGAAATTCGCCAGCACCTCGCGCTCGCCGGCCTCGGCGGAAGTATCGGCGGCGATCCGTTCAAGCGACGGGCGGCTCAGCAGCGCGCGGCTTCGGCGATGAAGCGCGTCCTCTTCGAGCCGGTACCATCGGGTGGTCCCCTCAGAGCGCACAGTCGCCAGGCCGACAGTCTTCAGGATCGCGAGATGGTGCGAGACGGTAGGCTCGCGCAGTCCCAGCGCGCGGGCGAGTTCCTGCACGCTGTACTCGCGCGCGGCGAGCAACCCGACAATCCGCAGCCGGCTGCGATCGGCGAGCGCGCGAAAAAATTCGAGCGGCTCGGACGGCGGAGTTTCGGCCACGGCGCTTGACCTTTCGATTGACATCTAATTAGATACATATCTAATTAGACGAACGTTAGCAAGCACCCTTCGAATCCCGACGGATAGGTTATCGAGCTGAACGCGCAAGCAGTTCTGTTGGCGCGAAAGCACCACCATGGCGGCGAGGCTTAGTCGTAATACGCGAGCCCCAAGTGTTTGATCGGTTTCGGGTGCTGCGCAAGAAGCGGGCACGTGGGTGACTAAATCATTATCGGTCCCTGACATTAGGAATCAAATTCTGTAATAATCAATTAAATGAAATCTCAAACATTGCGCAAAGCGGCAACCGCTCGAATCACTTCGATCGTAAAAATCGGCGCGAGCCGTCAGGTGATCATTCCCAAGAAAATCCACGATCAGCTGGGGCTGCGTGCCGGCGATTATCTTGAAGTCGAGCTCAGCGATGACAAACTGCTGATCACTCCCAAAGCGTTGGTTGAAAAGCGCCTGGCCGAAGCTCTGACGGACGTGAAGCATGGCCGCGTCCACGGACCCTACCGCTCGGCGCGGGATATGCTGCGTTCGCTGCGCGTCGACAAAAAACCTTCGCCTGCCTGATGCGCCTGCTGTACACGGAGCGTTTTCGGCGGAGTTACCGGGCGGCACCAGCGGCGATGCAACGCGCTTTCGATCGACGGGCGGAATATCTGATTGAAAACCTTCGGCATCCTTCCTTGCGCGCCAAGAAATACGACGAGACGCGCGGCATCTGGCAGGCGCGAGTGAGCGGCGGATGGCGTTTCTATTTCCAAATCCAGGACGACACCTACATCCTGCTCGATATGATCGCCCATCCGAAATGATCGCGACGAATACTCCGGCGCGCCCTCAATCATAGTACTCGAGCCCGAGATGCGTGATCAGTTCTTCGCCGCGCATCCAGCGGAGCGTGTTCTTCAGCTTCATCAACTGGATGAAGATGTCGTGCTCCGGATAAACGTTCGGCGCGTGCATCGGGGCCTTGAAGTAGAACGACAGCCACTCCTGGATTCCGCGCATCCCGGCGCGATGCGCCAAATCGAGGAACAGCACCAGATCGAGCACCAGCGGTGCAGCCAGAATTGAGTCGCGGCAGAGGAAGTTGATCTTGATCTGCATCGGATAGCCGAGCCATCCGAAGATGTCGATATTGTCCCATCCCTCCTTGGCGTCGCCGCGCGGAGGGTAGTAGTTGATCTTCACCGAATGGAACAGCTTGCCGTAAAGCTGCGGATAAAGATCGGCTTGCAGGATCTGATCGAGCACCGAAAGCTTGGTCTCTTCCTTTGATCGGAACGAGCCCGGATCGTCGAGCACTTCGCCGTCGCGATTGCCCAGGATATTGGTCGAGAACCATCCCGACATCCCGAGCATCCGCGCTTTCAGGCCCGGCGCGATGAGCGTCTTCATGAAAGTCTGCCCGGTCTTGTAGTCCTTGCCACACACCGGGACATTTTTGTCGCGCGCGAGCTCGAGCAGCGCGGGCGTGTCAGTGGTGAGATTCGGCGCGCCGTTGGCGTAAGGTATTCCGAGTTTCAATGCGGCGTAGGCGTAGATCTGGCTCGGCGCGATTTCGGGATCATTGTTCGCAAGGCCGGTCTCGAATGCCTTTAGCGATTGATGCACCGGCGCGGGGCGATGAAAAACCTCGGTCGAGCCGCACCAGACCATCACCAGGCGCGCGACGCCGGTGCGCTCCTTGAAGCGCCGGATGTCATCCATCAGCATCTCGGCCTTGTCCATCTTGGTGCGCGCTTCTTTTACATTGGGACCGCTGATGCGCCGGATGTAATCGGGATCGAAGACGGCATCCATCGGACGGATTTTTTCCAGCGGCTCGCGCACCTGCTCGAGCATCGCGGGATCGAGCACGGCGGCATTGCGCGCCGACTGGTACGCGTTGTCCTCGAAGATATCCCATCCGCCGAACTCTAGATCTTCGAGCCGGGCGAGTGGAACGAAATCCCGAATAAGCGGAGTGCGGCCGTCGCTGCGCTTGCCAAGGCGCACGGTTGCGAGCTGGGTGAGCGATCCGATCGGAACGCCGAGTCCGCGTTTGACCGCCTCGACTCCGGCTATGAACGTGGTGCTGACCGCTCCGAGTCCTGGCAGCAAGACTCCGAGCTTGCCGTCCGCGGGTGCGATTCGGACGGGTTCTTTGGTATTCAAGCTATCCCTTCTTGAAGCGCGAAGGATAATCGGCGTTGAAGGTCTGCTCGGGATGCATTATACGGGCGCGCTCGATCAGAACTTCTTCGGTCTCGGGGATATTCGGATCGGGGATACAGCAATCTACCGGGCAGACCGCCGCGCACTGCTCCTGGTCGAAGAAGCCGACGCATTCGGTGCATTTGGACGGAACGATATAGTAGATGTCTTCCTTGATCGCCGGGCTCGAGGCGCCGTCGAGTTCCCATTGCGCTCCCCCTTCGTAGATCGCGGTATTGGGGCATTCGGGCTCGCAGGCGCCGCAGTTGATGCATTCCTCAGTGATCAGCGTGGACATGATTCAGACTCCCGGAACTCTCGCGGACATCGCGTTTGCGGGTCCGTTGTTTTCTTTATCGAACGCAAACAATATCGGCGCATCCGGACGCGGGCAAGGGCAATCGTCACTGCGGTATTGTTGACGGCATCGCGGCAACGACGCGGCGCGCGAGCTCTGTGAACGCGCGGCTGGCGGGATGCTTCGGGTTTTTGATCACGAGCGGCATACCGTCGTCGCCGGCGCCGCGAAGATCCGGGTAGATCGGAATCTGCCCGAGCACGCTTATCCCCTCTTCCGCCGCAATCGTCGCGCCGCCGCCATGGCCGAAAAGCTCGTCGCGTTCGCCGCAATCGGGGCACGAGAAGTAGCTCATGTTTTCGACCACACCTAACAGCGGGCAATGCACCTGCCGGAACATCTTGACCGCGCGCATCGCATCGAGCACGGCAACGTCCTGCGGCGTGGTGACGATGATCACGCCGTCGATCGCGACCTGCTGCGCGAGCGTGAGTTGCGCGTCACCGGTGCCGGGCGGCAAATCGACGATCAGGAAATCCTGCGTGCCCCACAGCGTGTCGCGCAGGAACTGCCGCACCGCGCCCATCACCATCGGGCCGCGCCAGATAACCGGGGCTTTTTCGCCGAGAAAATAGCCGATCGAGATCAGTTTCACGCCGTACTTTTCGATCGGATAGAAATTCTGGCCCCCTGCCGACTTGGGACGTTCGTCGGTAGTCGCGAACATCATCGGGATCGACGGCCCATAGATATCGGCGTCGAGCAGGCCGACGCTGAGACCCAATTGCGCCAGAGCGCAGGCGAGATTGGCCGCGACGGTGGATTTTCCGACGCCACCCTTTCCGCTCGCGACGGCGACGATGTACTTGGTGCCCTCGAGGCGGACGCGGCCGGTCTTCTCGCCGAGCTCGGGCTCGACGCGGCGCACGCGCAACTCAACTTTGGAAACGCCAAGATCGTGCGCGAGCGCATGATGCACTCGCTCGGCGACGCGCTGCATCACCTCATCGCGCGAGGACACCTGGCGAAGAGTGAGCGCGAAGCCGTCGCCGTCGGGAAGCGGCGTGACCTGCTCGACCAAGCCAAGCGTGGCTATATCGGCCGCATAACCGGGATAGATCACTCGGCCTAGAGCCTCGAGCACCGCTTCGACTGAGACTGGTTGTGTCACTTATATAATTATCGCAGACATATTAGAAAGTTGAAAGTGATGAGTTGGTGTTGCGGTATTTTCGCCATTTGCGAAATTCTCTGTTTATCGAACAATATTAAGGCTTAAATGTCAATTTTCGGTGGCTTTGTTTGGTCAGATTTGTCCTCGCGAGCAGGAACCGCCTTTCTGGACCGAAAATAGAATCACGGTGCGCAATCTCTCCAGGCTCTCATCCCAAAACTTGAAGCATCCGGCGCTTCAAAACAAGGCTGAACTGTTCAGCCTTGTAAAATCGGCAGAATAGTCTATGGGAGCGATCAATCAGCCAGCGGAGCGAGGCGCGTCACGATAACCGCGCGGGCTTCGTCGGCGATTCGGCGGACGATTTCGCCGGCTGGCAGAATCTCGCGCACCTGGGTCACCGATTGGCCCGCGTACCACGCGAGCCCGCCGAGATCACCTTCCATCTCCTCGGACGGCGGCGAGACCGAGTAATTCGCAAGCGGAATTTCGAGGCCGGGGCGCACGAGCTTCGCGCTCGCGACCCCCTCGCCCGGACGGCGGCCCGATTCCGGGCGGCCCGCGCGCTCCCAATCCTCGACCAGCGGGGTACGCAGGGTGCGATGGGCGGCGTCGGGCCATCCGACGTCGTAGAGCTTGGTATGCAGGGTCTCCGCGGCGTGCGCGGCGACGATCCGGCGCTTGTAGTCGGGATGCGCGGCGGATTCGTGCGAGGCAATAAAGCGGGTCCCGAAAACCGCGCCGTCCGCTCCGAGAGCCAGCGC
>JBAPSR010000214.1:0-1509 GCA_049281755.1 Binataceae bacterium (SeqCode) | reverse complement strand
GTGGGTGGGTCACTTGCTCTCGCAAACGCTGAACGATGCCAGGTTCTGCAATATCGTTATGGGCGCATGCTACAAGTTGGGTCGAAAGGGGATATCGTCAGACGCTTCCACTTTAGGCGCGGCGCTTCGGTTCGGCCGATTTCCGAGCAGACGGAATTGGCGCGCAACGATTTCAGTCCAGTAACGTTTGCCGCTTTTTGTCCTTCGCCTCGTACTGGCGGGTGGTTTGTTAGCCATCCTTCGACATAAACCGCGCTCTTCTATTTCTTCACGCAGGCAAATCTGGGCAAAATCGCTGGACCCCGGCCCTCGTGGGGATGGCAGCTTTGAGGTACCGAATGGATTACGCCAAGGTCCGACACTTTCTGATCGCTCTCGCGCGATGGTTCGACACCGCAGCGGGAGGAGCCGCGCCCGCCGATGGTCCGCAAGAAGTCGACTGGCTCCGATGCATCCCGTTCGCGGCAATACATCTTATGTGTCTGGGCGTGATCTGGGTTGGATGGAGTCCGGTTGCCGCGGGCGTCGCCGCCGGATTTTACCTGGTCCGGATGTTCGCGATCACTGGACTGTACCATCGCTATTTTTCGCATCGCAGCTTCCGCACCTCGCGCGCGGCCCAGTTTGGCTTCGCGCTTTTGGGTGCGACCTGCGCACAGCGCGGTCCGCTATGGTGGGCGTCGCATCACCGGATGCATCATCAGCGCTCCGACGAGCCCGATGACGTTCACTCGCCGCGGCGTCAGGGCTTTGTCTGGAGCCACATGGGATGGATTACGTCGGAGGCGAACTTCGGCACCAACCTCAGAATCGTGCACGACCTGGCCGGGTATCCGGAGCTGCGCTTCCTCGATCGCTTCGACGTGCTGATCCCGGTCGCGACGGGCTTTGCGATGTTCGGGCTCGGCGCGATGCTCGAATATCTGTGGCCGGCACTTCACACCAGCGGCGCGCAAATGCTGATTTGGGGATTCTTCATCTCGACGGTCGTGCTGCTGCACGGCACGTTTACGATCAATTCGCTCGCACATGCATTCGGGCGGCGGCGCTATGAGACCGGAGATGACAGCCGCAACAGCCTGACGCTGGCGCTGCTCACGCTCGGCGAGGGCTGGCACAACAATCATCATCATTATCCCGCCGCGGCCCGCCAGGGCTTTTTCTGGTGGGAGATCGACGTCACCTACTATGTCCTGAAGGCGCTCGAAGCGGTCGGGATTATCTGGGACCTGCGCCCGGTTCCCGAGCATGTGCTGTACTCGCGGCGGGTTGCGGCTCCGCACAAAGCGCTTGCCGCCGCGCGCTCGGCGCAGCAGGGGCGAATCGGGACGCCCGCGCGTTCGCCGTCGCGCTATCAGCTCGCGGAGAGCGGCTTTGCGCCGTTGGCCGAATCCGCCAAGGCGGCGGTCGCCGACGCGATCTCTCCGCAGGTGCGTGCTGTCGGTCCGGACGGCGCGGCTAGCTGATGCCGTCTGACGGCTCGATCGTCGCCGCGGGGGAGCGGGCCGC
>JBAPSR010000213.1:0-13766 GCA_049281755.1 Binataceae bacterium (SeqCode) | reverse complement strand
CTGACGCATCGCGCGCCGCGCGCGAGCCTGACCGAGGTGCGGATGGCGCGCAAGCGGATGTTCTTCGATTCGGCGAAAGCGCGCCGCGAGCTTGGCTACGAGCCGGGGCCGGTTGATGCGGCGCTTGCGCGCGCGATCGAGTTTTTTCGCGAGACTGGCGCGGGCAAGGCCGCCGCGTAAAGGGTGCGCGATGCATCTGCTGGCCGGCACGATAGCGCTACGCCCATACGTATTCGTCTTTCTGGCGAGCTTTCTGTTTATCTCGATCGTGAACTTCGGCGTACGCACCACGATCCTGTTTTCGATCCTGACTTACATCGTTGCGCTCATCTGCGAATGGTCGTCGGTGCACAACGGATTTCCCTTTGGGCTGTACCACTATCTCGACGCGACGCGTGGCCGCGAGCTGTGGATTTTCGGCGTTCCGTTCTTCGATTCGCTGTCGTTCACTTTTCTCGGCTTTGCGAGCTATACCGTCGCGCTGTTGCTGTGCTCGCCGCTCTATCGCAGGGGCTTCGACCTGCGCCTTCTCGACACCTGGAAAATCCGGCGCGCGCCGCGCGTGTGGCTGATGGCGGCGTTGTTCATGGTGATGATCGATATGATCGTCGATCCGCTGAGCGTGCGCGGCAGCCAGTGGTTCCTCGGCAAGATTTTCTGGTACGACCCGCCGGGCCCGCACTTCGGCGTGCCGATCAGCAATTATCTTGGATGGTACTTCGTCGCGGCGGTCACGATTCCGATTTTCCTGGTGCTCGATGCGACTCTGAATCGCGGCGCGAAGAAACCGGCCGGTGTGCTTGAAGGATTGCCCT
Organism: Binataceae bacterium (SeqCode); assembly: GCA_049281755.1. Lineage (GTDB taxonomy): Bacteria > Desulfobacterota > Binatia > Binatales > Binataceae > JBARDN01. The sequence goes on along the minus strand of JBAPSR010000213.1, from coordinate 12,951 downwards.
CGCGCGCGCTATTGGGACCCGCGCTCTATCTGGGAATCGTCGGATTCGGAATCACGATGCTATTCCGGATTGGCGCCGCGAATGTGGCATGGGCCGCGGTGTTCATCTACCTGCCGTTCCTGGCGCTGGGAGTGCATATTCTGACCCGCGCCGATTCGTACGGCGGCGCCGCGCAGATCGAGCGTCATCTCACGGACTTTCCCTATGAGCGCGGTCTACCGGTTTGGAATGATGCGTTGCAATCGCTTCCAGAGCGGCCGCCAGCGCATGCGTCGCGCGGCTGAGACTTTGCATCATGCCGGGCAGGCGCATCACCACGCGCGGATTGCGGAGCAGGAAACTCGCTGCGTGGAACGGGCGTACGTCGCCGTTTTCGTCGGCCATCTCCGCGCCGACGATCTCATCCTCGACGGAGTCCATCACCGCCCGCACCACGGCAAAGCGGACCCCGCGAGCGCGCGCTTCCAGCGCGAGTGCGGCGCTTTCCATATCGACCGCGATCGCGCCGGTGCGCTGCATCATGGTGCGCTTGTCAGCGCTGCTGCCAAGTACGCGATGCGAAGTAAGCAGGGCGCCGGTGGAATAGCTGATTCCCGCGCCGCGCAAGTAGCGCCCAAGTTCACTGAGGATCGCGTTATCGATAGCCGCGACTTGTTCTGCCACGCCGGTCTCGCGACTCGACAGAATCCGATCCGGAACGATCAGATCGCCCGCGCCAAGCCCGCTCGACAGCGCGCCAGCCACGCCCGTGCCCAGGACGAGCTCGGCATCGGGAAAGATTTCGAACGCGCGCCGCGCGGCGGTTTCTGCGTGGGCAAACCCGATTCCGGTCGCGACGCCGATAATTTCAGTCGCGCCGAGTTGCGCGCGGAATCCACGCAGGCGCGTATCGCTAAGTGCGCGGCGTGATTTCAGGTGGCGTTTGAGCGGAGCCAACTCGCGCGCGAAAGCGTAAAACAGAAGAATCAAAGGGGATGTTCCCGCGTCTTGGCGGCGGCTCTTGAGCGGGCCGCCGGATAGAAGCAAAATTGCGCGGTCATGGCCACCGGTCAAGTATCGCCGAGCTTTCCCGCCCCAGTTCCGATTGGCAAGCATCCGTGAAGCAGCTCATCGTCAATGGCGATGACTTCGGACTGTCGGCCGAGGTCAACGCCGGTATCGTGCAGGCGCATCGCGAGGGAATCCTGACCAGCACGAGCCTGATGGTCGCCGAAGAGGCGAGCGCTGCGGCCGCGATCCTCGCGCGCGAGAATCCGGGCCTCGACGTTGGCTTGCACGTCGTCGTATGCCGGGGGCGCAGCGTTCTGGCGCCGGAAAAACTTGGCGGCGTGGTCGATGCCGCCGGGCGGTTCCCGGAAAATCCGGAGTGGGCGGGGATGCGATGGTTTTTCGACCGGAAGACGCGCGCCGGTCTGGCGGCGGAGATTCGCGCCCAGGTCGAAAAGCATCTCGAACTCGTCGGGCGCCTCGACCATATTGACGGTCATCTGAATTTTCACGTTCATCCGGTGATCGCCGATATCGTGGTCGCCCTCGCGTCCGAGTACAAGGTTGGATCGATCCGCCTCCCGCGCGAAAAGGTTTTCAGCACGCTGAGGCTGCGGCGCGATCATGCGCCGCGCAAGCTCTTCGAGGCGGTGATTTTCCGCTCGCTCTCGCGCCGCACGCGCCGGATAATCCGCGAGCGCGGAATCAAGTCGACCGATTGGCTCTACGGGCTTCATCAGAGCGGCCATCTGAGCGAAGACTATATTTTGCGCGTGATCGAGCGCCTGCGCGACGGCACGACTGAGCTGTACTTTCATCCGGCGGCCGATATCGGCGGGACGCCGCCCGCCGCCACTGCGCAATTGGAAGTCGAGATTCTGAACAGTCGCCAGGTGCGCGCAGCGCTCGAAGCGCGCGGCGTGCGGCTCACAACGTTCAGAGAACTTACGCAGGATCAGCCATGAGTGAAATTTTGATTCGCCCCGCCACCAGAGCTGACCTTCCGCGCCTGACGGAGATTTACAATTACTATGTCGTCAACACTCCGATCACGTTTGATCTGGAGCCGGTTTCTATAGAGCAGCGAGAGCCATGGTTCCGGGAGCATACCGAGGGTGGGCGAAACCGGCTCCTGGTCGCGCACCATAACGGCGAAGTCATCGGATACGCGGGAACGGGGCGGTTTCGCGCCAAGGCCGCGTACGACACCAGCGTCGAGGCGACGATCTATTGCGCACCCGAGGCGACGGGGCGCGGAATCGGCACGATGCTTTATCGCGCGCTGTTCGAGGCGCTGCGATCCGAGGACATCAATCGGTTCGTCGCGGGAATCGCGCTGCCCAACGACGCTTCGGTCGCGCTGCATCGCCGCTTCGGATTCACGCCGGTAGGCACGTTCTCGGAGATTGGGCGCAAGTTCGGGCGCTATTGGGACGTGTTCCAGATGGAGCGGCCGCGGGTCGTGGCGGCGGAACAGTTTCTCTCGCACCTAAGAAAAGTTTGACGTACTGTAAGCCATCGCGGGAGATTAGCCCGCGCACGATTCGATTTTTCACCTCGCACAGGAAGGACAACTTCAATGCACGATCAGGAAGGCGCGCCGCGGACCCCGTCGATCCAGGATTACCGGTTGCCTAAAAACGTTACGCCGCGGCGATACGACCTCAGGCTCGAACCCGACCTCACGGCCTTTACCTTCAAAGGCGAGGAGTCGGTTGCGATTACCGTCAATGAGGCTGCGCGCGCGATCGTGCTGAACGCGCTCGAACTCGAGATCGATTCGGCTGTCGCCGAGCGCGGCGGGAAGGCAATCAAGGCGATTGTCGAGCTCGAGCCCGCGCGCGAGCGTGCTCATCTGCGGTTTGGAGAGGAGCTTGCGCCCGGCGAATGGACCCTCAAGATTGTTTTTCGCGGAGTGCTCAACGACAAGCTTCACGGCTTCTACCGGAGCCAGTACGCGGACGCGAACGGTCATGCGCACGTGGTCGCGTCGACGCAATTCGAGTCCACTGACGCGCGCCGCGCGTTCCCATGCTGGGACGAGCCCGAGCTCAAGGCGAGTTACAAAATCACGCTGACAATCGATGAAAAGCTGGCCGCGATCTCGAACGGCGGCCAGGAGAGCGAACGCAAAATTGCGGGCGGCAAGAAAGAGATCGTCTTCAAGGAGACGATCAAGATGTCCACCTACCTGGTGGCGTTTATCGTCGGCGAATTCGAGGCGACGGCTCCCGTCGATGCGGGCACTCCGTTGCGCGTGGTCCACGTTCCCGGCAAAGCGGGGCTTACGAGCTGGGCCGAGCAGATCGGAGCGTATTCGCTCAAATATTTTGCCGACTATTACGGGCTCAAATATGCCGGCGACAAGCTCGACCTGATCGCGATTCCGGATTTCGCCTCCGGTGCGATGGAGAACCTCGGCGCGATTACATTTCGCGAGACCGCGCTGCTGGCGGATGAGAAAACCGCCTCGCGTGCGGAGCTCGAGCGCGTGGCCGACGTGGTCTCGCATGAAAACGCGCACATGTGGTTCGGCGATCTGGTCACGATGCGCTGGTGGAACGGAATCTGGCTGAACGAGGCGTTCGCGACCTTCATGGAGATGCTCGCGGTCAACGCGTGGAAGCCCGAGTGGAAAAGATGGGACAGCTTTTCAGTCTCGCGCGCGGCGGCGATGGCGATCGACGGGTTGCGCAGCACGCGCCCGATCGAATTTCCGGTGCTGAGCCCCGAAGAATGCCGCGCGATGTTCGATATCCTGACCTATGAGAAGGGCGCCGCTGTGCTGCGGATGCTCGAACAATATCTGCGCCCGGAAGTATTTCGAGACGGTATCCGCCTGTATCTGAAGAAGCATCAGTTTGCCAACACCGAGACCAGCGATCTATGGGACGCACTCGAAGAAGCGTCCAAAGAGCCCGCGCGCAAGATGATGGATTCCTGGATCTTCCAGCCGGGGTTTCCGATTGTCGACGCGGCATCGGAAAACGGCGGCAATGCGATCAAGCTCTCGCAGCGCCGTTTCTACTATCTGCGCGAAGAGTCGAGCCAGCTCTGGCACGTGCCGGTGATGATCCGCGCGAAGACCGCCAAGGGCGTCGTCACGAAAAAAGTCCTGCTCACCGAACGCGAGACAACCGTCGAGCTTGGAGGGAAAGTCGAGTGGGCGCTGCTCAATGAGGGCGGGCACGGATTTTATCGCGTGCACTACGCGCCCGAGATGCTCGCGGCGCTGACGCGCAATCTTGGCGAGCTTGCGCCGATCGAGCGCTTCGGTCTGGTCAGCGACACGTGGGCCGCGACGGTCGCCGGGATGGGCCCGCTGAGCGAATTTCTCAAGATGGCCCGCCTGTTCACCGCCGAGGTCGATCTGAACGTGTGGCGCGCGCTGCTCGGCGCATTCAATTACCTGGATATGATCGCGTCGGACGCGGATCGTCCCGCCCTCGCGGCCGCCGTGCGCGCGATTGTGAGCCCCGCCGCCAAGCGCCTGGGATGGGAAGCGAAGCCGGGCGAGAGCGAACTGACCCGTCAGCTTCGAGGAGTTTTGATCGGCGCGCTCGGGACGGTCGGCGACGACCGCGAGGTGCAGCAGCGCGCGACAGCGCTCTACGCCCGCTTCGACGACAACCCTGAGGCGGCGGATCGCGATCTGGTGCCGCCGCTGGTCGCGATCCTTGCTCACGCGGGCGACGCGAAGCGCTACCAGGAGTTTTCACGCAAGTTCAAATCCGCGCGCACTCCGCAAGAGGAGCAGCGCTACCTGTTCTCGCTGACCGGCTTTCGCGAGCCGAAGCTGCTCGAGCAGACGATGGCGATGTCGCTCGACGGGCAGGTGCGCACGCAGAACGCGCCCTACCTGATGCACTCGCTGCTGCTCAACCCGGCATCGCGCTACGAGGCGTGGGATTTTGTCAGGCGCAACTGGGAGGAGATGGCGAAGAAATATCCCGACAACGCGTTGCCGCGGATGTGCGAGGCGGTCGTCGCGCTGCTCGACCGCGAGGATGACGTGAAGGCGTTTTTCGCGACGCATCGCGTGCGCCTGGGCGCGAAGATAATCGATCAGCACCTCGAGCGGCTGAGCGTCGCGGTGGGTTTCAGAAATCGAGAAGGCGCGAAGCTCGCAGCGACGCTCAAGGGATGATTCAACGGGCGGTCAGGTTACGAGCAAGCCCTTGCCCGGAACGTGGTTGATCTCCAGCCGGATGCCGTCGGGATCTTCGAACAGGACCGAGTAATAGCCGGGCGCCCACGATCCTTCTTCGGGCGGATGCACGATCTTCGCGCCGAGAGTTTTCAGGAACTCGTAGGCCTCATCGATATCCTTGCGCTCGCGGGCGCGAAAGCATGCATGATGAAGTCCCACGCGGGATTGCTCGAAACGCTCTTTCGAGTGTTTCGCGTCAGCCTTGTGGATGCCGACGCCGGTGCGTCCGCCGACACAGTAGAACTGCGAGTCGGTCTTGCGCACCACGAACTTCAGCCCTAAAAACGGCAGCAACTTTTCGTAAAACGGTAGACAAGCCTCGTAGTTGCTGACCGTCAGCATCACATGCGCCATCCCATTTACTTCCATCGTTTGCGGCTCCTGCAGTTTCAGAGGTTGCTCAGCCATTCATGTCCCGGATGGCATCGTGCGAGCGCATCGCGAAGCCATCGCCGCGCGTTAACGCTTAGATGAGGCAGCGCGTTGGCAAAATCCTCGCGATCTTTTTCCTGCATCAGTTTGGCCTTGAACAGCAGCACGATCTCGGGCGCCACATACGGCAATCCCCACAGGGAATGGAACCCCATTGTTTTAAGCGGCATTCTCACGGCGGGGTTGCGCCGATAAATCCAATCGCGGCCGTCGGATTCGGCGAGCATGATCTCGAACCAGTATCTATGCCCCGCGTCCGAATGGGCGGCGTCGATCTCCGCCAGCGCAGGATCTCCCCGGCGATACGCGAGTAGCTGATGAACCGGCAGCTTGAGCGCTTCGCCGGGCGGCCAAGGTTCGATGGTGCCGCGGTTCATCAGGCCCTGGGGATGGTTAATAATGATGCGCAACTCGAAATCGGATGAGCCGAGCAGCGCGGACTGATCGTCGCGCAGGATCTGGATATCGACGTCGGCGTGCGCGCGCGTCACGCGGCCCAAGTGCAGATCGATTGCCCATCCTCCGGCGATGAACCAGGGAACGTGGAGGCGCGTCATCACCCGCGCCACCTCAAGTAAAGCTTTAAGTTCCGTCATATGGCCCTTCAGCCATCGCCGGATTGGCCGCCGTGCCGATCAATGCCCGTGCATCCGCCGGCCGTCGGGCTGCTGATGTCCTAAAATCGAGTGCGGACGATAAGGCTTTTCGAGCGCCGCGGCCTCGTCCGCGCCGAGTTTGATCTCAACCGCATCGATCGCTTCCTTCAGATGCTTCATCTTGGTCGCGCCGATAATCGGAGCGGTGACGCCGGGCGCATGAAGAATCCACGCGCACGCGATCTGCGAGGGCGTGACGCCGCGCGCCTTGGCGAGCTTCTCGACCTCGCCCAGCACCTGGAAGTCGGCTTCGCTGAAATACATCATCTTGGCGAAATCGTCGGACTTGGCGCGCGCGGTCTCACCGCTCTTCTGCGCGTTGCGATTTCCGGCCAGGAAGCCGCGCGCGAGCGGACTCCACGGAATCAGTCCGACGCCCTGATCGATGCACAGCGGGTTCATTTCGCGTTCTTCCTCGCGATAGACGAGGTTGTAGTGATTCTGCATCGAGACGAAGCGATGCCATCCGTTTTGCGCTTGCAGGTTGAGCGCCTTCTGGAACTGCCACGCCGCCATCGAGCTAGCGCCCAGGTAGCGGACCTTGCCCGCGCGCACCAGGGAGTCGAGCGCCTCGAGGGTTTCTTCGAGCGGCGTGGTGAAGTCGTAGCGATGGATTTGATACAGGTCGATGTAATCCATCTTGAGACGCTTCAGAGACGCGTCGCACGATTCCAGAATATGCTTGCGCGAAAGTCCGCTGCGGTTCGGCCCCGGCGCCATCTGCCCATGGACCTTGGTCGCGAGCACGATATCCTCGCGCTTGGCCATCTCGCCGAGCCATTTGCCCGTGATCTCTTCGCTCACGCCGACCGAGTACACGTTGGCGGTATCGAAGAAATTGATTCCGGCTTCCAGCGCCGCCGCGAAATGTTCGCGCGCTTCATCAACGGTTAGCACCCAATCGCGCCACTGCTTGGAGCCGTAGCTCATGCATCCGAGACAGATGCGCGACACCGTGAGTCCGGTCCTGCCGAGTTTTGCGTGCTGCATGGTTCCCACATCCGGAGAGAAAAATCTCTTCCGCCTTTCAGATTGAATTTGAACCAGGGTCCGAAGCCCAAAGTCCAGCGCGTGACGCTGGTTGTCAATAGAAGACGGTGCTGAAATCCGCGCACGAGGCCGTGACAGTCAAATTGGCGTCAGGGCGGCGCGGGTTTGGCGACGGCGCGGCGATGCAGGCGCAAATCGTAGCTATGGTCGTGTGCGAAGCGCTCGCGGACGACGGCCAGGAGCACGCCGTCGGCGATTGCGACAAAGATGATCGCGATGAGGGTCAAATTGCGGCGCAATTGCCGCCAGTTGCGTTTGCGCATTGAATGGCACCGGGAACTGGACTATAGCGCCAGTCGCGCGCAGTTGTAGCGGGTATTTCACTAACATTACAGACCGAATAACATTGCACGCGCACATCGGCACGCGCACGCCGAAAAGCGGCGCGCGAGGAATAGGTGAAGAGTATGCGGGTTCTATTCGTGCATCCCAGTCCGCTGATGTACAGCGAGATTTATCTGCGCCTGGAACCGCTGGGGATGGAGCGGGTGGCCGCCGCAGTGCGCGCGGCCGGACATGACGTTCGGATTATAGATCTCCAGGTTTTTCAGCATCGCGATCTCTACCGCGAGTTCGACGATTTTCGTCCCCGCGCGATCGGCTTTTCGCTCAACTACCTGGCCAACGTGCCCGAGGTGATCGATCTGGCCAAGGCGATCAAGCGCCGCGATCCGGACTGCTTCGTGTTTGCGGGCGGCCATAGCGGGTCGTTTGTGGCGTCCGAGATTCTCGAACATGCAGAAGGTGCGATCGATTGCGTACTGCGCGGCGAAGGTGAGACCAGCGCGCAGATACTGATGGAAGCAATCGACAGCGGCGCCGACGCGGTTGCGAAGGTGCCGGGAGCGTTGACCGAGCGCGGCAGCGGGCCTCCGCCGATCATGATCGACGATCTTGACAAATTTTTTCCGGCGCGAGACTTAAGCCGGCGGCGCAATAAGTATTTCATCGGCGTGCTCGACCCGTGCGCATCGATCGAGTTCACGCGCGGATGTCCGTGGGATTGTTCGTTCTGCAGCGCGTGGACTTTCTACGGCCGCAGCTACCGGAAATCGACCGCGGAGGCGGCGGCCGAGGACATGGCGTCGATCAAGGAACCCAACGTGTTCATCGTCGACGATGTCGCGTTCATCCATCCGGAACACGGCTACGCGATTGGCCACGAGCTCGAACGGCGCAAGATCAAAAAACAATACTACCTCGAGACGCGCGCCGACGTTCTGCTGCGCAACCAGGAAGTTTTCGAGTATTGGCGGCGGCTCGGGCTCGAATACATGTTCCTGGGACTCGAAGCGATCGACGAGGAAGGGCTCAAGGCGCATCGCAAGCGCTCATCGCTCGACACCAACAACAAGGCGCTCGAAGTGGCGCGCAAGATCGGCGTGACGGTCGCGATCAACCTGATCGCCGACCCCTCATGGGACGAGCGCCGTTTCGAGATTATCCGCGAATGGGCGATGAGCATTCCCGAGATCGTGCATCTGACCGTCGCGACGCCGTACCCGGGCACTGAGTTGTGGCTCACCGAAGCGCGCAAACTCACGACGCTCGACTACCGCCTCTACGACATCCAGCACGCGGTTCTGCCGACCAAGCTGCCGCTGCTCAAATTCTATCAAGAGCTGGTCAAGACGCAGGGTGTGCTCAATCGCAAGCATCTGGGCTTCAGCGTGCTCAAGGATGTCGCTTCGATCGCGGGGCGGCTCCTGATGCACGGGCAGACGAATTTCGTGAAGATGCTGTGGAAGTTCAACAAAGTTTATAACCCGGAGCGCCAGTTTCAGGAGCATCAGCGGCCGGTCCATTATCAGATGAAGCCGCCCGCAGCGCACACCGATCGGCGTCCGGACCCTGCGTCGCTGTACATCCATCCGGCGCAGAAATCGGTGCACGGTGCGCGTCCGGCGGAAACACCGGCCGGCGGCCGCTGAGCTATGCGAAAAGCGCCGGCAGTCAGCGATTAAATAATCAATCGCCGGAAAATTTCGGAGTGCGCTTGGCCAGGAACGCCGCGATTCCTTCGCGCGCGTCTCTGGTCCTGGACCGCGACGAGAGCCACTCGGACTCACGCGACATCTGCGTCTCGAGCGTATTGTGCGCGCTGGCGAGCAACAGGCGCTTGACGCCGCCGTAGGCTCCGGTAGGACCAACGGCCAGCTCCGTCGCCATCGCGGTTGCGGCGGCAACGGCCTCGCCGTCGGGGACGACGCGGGTGACGATGCCCAGCGCGTGCGCCTCATCGGCGCTCAGGATCGGATTCGCAATGGCCAGTTCGAGCGCCTTTTTGTGGCCGACGATTCGCGGCAGGAAATAGGTCGAGGAACCGTCGGGGGTGAGCGCGGCTTTGGTGTAGGCCATCGTGAATTTCGCGGACTTTTCGGCGATCACGAAATCGCAGGCGCATGCGATGCTGAATCCGGCGCCGGCGGCGCTGCCGTGAACGGCGGCGATGATCGGCGAGCTCATGTGCGCGAAGGTCGCGACCGCGCGATGGAGAAAATGAGTCACGCGCTCCAGGTAGCCGGGCAGTTGTCCGGGAGGCTGTGCGCCGAAATCCTTCAGGTCGCCGCCCGCGCAAAAGAATCTGCCCTCACCACGCAGCACCACGGCGCGGATGCCCGGATCCTCAGCGCAGATTCGAATTGCGTCGCAGAGGTCGCGCGCCAGATCGAGATTGATCGCGTTGGCTGACGCGGGACGGTTGAATGCCACGTCGGCGATGTTGCCGGTTTTTTCAAACAGCAGATTTTTGTATTCCAACGCCACGACTGGTTCCTCTTGCTAGGGTGCGATACGCGCGCGAACTATCGATTCCATCCGCGATACCAATCCGCGATCGCGTCCCCGATCTCGTGCGGGGAATCTTCCTGGATGAAATGGATGCCGCTGACCGTGAGCTCGCGCTGATTTGGCCATCGGCGGCAGAATTCACGCTGCGCGCCGGTCAGAATCGCGCCCGGGTCGGCGTTGATGAAGAGCTTGGGTATAGGGCTCGCGGCGAGCCACTTCGAATACGCATCGGCGATCGCGACGACATCGGCGGGCTCGCCCTCAAGTGGGATCTCGCGCGGCCAGGTGAGCGTCGGGCGGCGCGACTCGCCCGGTTCGGCGAACGGCTTGCGATAGACGTCCATCTCCGCGTCGCTCAGCTTGCGCTTGACACTGCCAGGTAGAATCCGTTCGACGAAAATATTTCGCTTGAGAATCAAGTCATCGCCCGCGGGGCTGCGCAGCGACTTAAAAAGATCGGCTGCGGCGTTCGACCACTCCTCCCAGATGAGCGGGCGAACGATCGCTTCCATGTAAGCGATACCCGCCACGCGCTGCGGATGACGCCGCGCCCAATCAAAGCCGAGCGCCGAACCCCAATCATGAACCACCAGCGCGAGCGGACCCGCGGGGAGAATGCGGTCCAGCAACGCGTCGAGGTGGAGTGCGTGATCGGCAAAGCGAAATTTCCCGGTCGAGGATTTTCCCGACGCTCCCATTCCGATCAGGTCCGGCGCGATGCATCGCGCAAACGGCGTCAGATGCGGGATCACGTTGCGCCACAGGTACGACGAAGTAGGATTGCCGTGCAGGAAAACGATCGGGTGGCCTTTACCCGCGTCGGCGTATGACATCGAGGTGCCCAGCAGATCGACCCGATGGCGAGGATGCGGATCAACGGCGGAAATTTCAGTGGCACTCATGGCGGAAAATATACCTCGGATAATTCGAGAAATACGAGGATCATCTGCACGGCGCAAGCTTGCGCGGTTCGCTGATCGATCTCTAGCTGCGGGTCGGCGTGATCAGTCGTCGATATTGAGCTTCTTGCGCGCCTGCTCGCTCATCATGTGCGGCGTCCACGGCGGATCCCACACGATCTCGACGGTGGCATCGTCGCACCCGGGCAGGCCTAGAAGCTTGTCCTGAATTTCCTGCGTGATCATCGCGCCCATGTGGCATCCGGGCGCGGTCAGCGTCATTGTGACGTTGATCACTCTGCCGGAGAGCGCGACGCCATAGACCAGGCCCAGGTCAACGACGTTGACCGGAATTTCGGGGTCGTAGCATTCGCGCAGGACCTCGTACACGTCGGCTTCGGTAATTTCTATGGCGGCGGAATTATCCATCTGACAGGGTGTATTATATAAGAAGCGTGATACGCCTGATATGGCGCGAAAAGAGAGAGTTTATCGATGGCCGATACCGAGACCGACAAGGAAGAGCTTTACGATCAAGCGATCGACTTGTTCGCCGACGACAAGTTTGACGAGGCGATCGCGATGTACGAGCGCGCGCTCGAAGTCGATCCGAAATTCACCGACGCGGTGCACGGACTCGCGATGTGCTATCAGGCCAAGGGCGACACCGATTCGGCGATCGAAGTGACCAAGCGCCACATCGCGGCTGACCCGGAAGATATACTCGCGTTCACGAATCTCAGCATGTTCTATCAAAAGAAAGGAATGATCGCCGAAGCGGAAACCGCGGGTGCCGAGGCGCGCCGGCTTGATTGGAAACGTCAATTGCGCGAAGGCAAACCCAAATCCTGAGTGGATCGAGAACATCCAAAGGACGCGATGAGACTGCGATGAGATTGAAAGACAAAGTCGTGATGATCACCGGAGGCGGCTCCGGACTGGGACGCGAAATGGGACTGACCTTCGCGCGCGAGGGCGCAAAGATCGCGGTCAACGACATCCGGCCCGAGTCGGCGCAAAACGTCGCGACCGAGATCGAGCGTGCGGGCGGCAAAGCGCGCCCACTGGTCGCGGACGTCTCCTCCAGCGCGGCGGTCAAGAAGATGTTCGCGGAGTTCGTCGCGACGTTCGGGACGATTGATATCCTGATCAACAACGCCGGAATCGGGCGCACGCGGGAAACCAGCGAGATTAGCGGTTTGCAGGATCTCGCCGACGAAGACTGGCACAAGATGCTGGCAACGCATCTCGATTCAACATTCTACTGCACGCGCGAGGCGCTGAAGCTGATGATCCCAAGGAAATCGGGCCGCGTCATCAACCTGGGCTCGATCGCCGGCACCACCGGGCTCGGCGGCGCGGTCGCATACTCGGCGGCAAAGGGCGGCATCATCTCGTTCACCAAAGCGCTGGCGAAAGAAGTTGTCGGTTACGGAATTCTGGTCAATTGCATCGCGCCCGGCTTTATCGAAACTCCGATGACCGCGCCGATCACCGGCGAAATGAAGCAGTACTTCACCCAGCTCACGCCGATGGGCCGCTTCGGCGAGCCGCGCGATATCGCGTGCGCCGCGTTGTTTCTGGCCTCGGACGAATCGAATTTCATGGTCGGGCAAGTCGTTAGTCCCAATGGCGGCTATGTGATCTAGGGCGGCACGCTGCAAGCCGCGGGAGCTTTTGTAAAACAAGTCGCTCGCGCGTGACTCATGCCCATCAGATTTGCCGGCGTTCTGATCCCGCTGTTCTCGCTTCGCACCCGTGACGATCTGGGCCGCGGCGAGATCCTGGATCTGCCTGCGATGGTCGATCTCGCGCGGGATGCCGGCCTGCGAATTATTCAACTGCTTCCGCTCGACGAAGGCACGCCGGACGAGACCAGCCCCTACAGCGCGATGAGCGTGCTCGCGATCGACCCCGTGTATATCAC
>JBAPSR010000212.1:0-5775 GCA_049281755.1 Binataceae bacterium (SeqCode) | reverse complement strand
GGTCAGGAGCGCGTGCTGGCACGAGGCTACATGCACCGTGACCCCGCGTCCGCGCGTGATGAAGCCGGTTATCGCCTCGCCCGGCAGCGGATTGCAGCATCGCGCGAACCGCACCAGGACGTCGCCGATACCCGACACCACAACCGCGCCGCTCGCCGCCTTGCGCGCGGCTTTCTCGGCGCGCTCGCGCGTGGTTGCGGGCGGGACTGGCGCCGTGGGAGCGACTTTGCCATCGCGATAGAGCTTGAGCTCATCGGTAGTGAGCGCCTTGTTGAGCAACTGTCCCGGCGTGATTATTCCGTAGCCGATCGCCGCCAGCAGTCCGTCGATATCGCGCTGCGAAAATTCCTTGAGCATCGGCTCGAGCCGCTTGACGCTGCGCAGTTGCGCGACGCTCAGATGCAGCGGTCCGAGCTCGCGGTCGAGCAGTTGCACCCCCATCTCGCGCGAGCGTTCAGACTGCTGCGCGCGCAGCCATTGCCGGATGCGCGATTTGGCGCGCGCGGTCACGCAGAAGTTCGCCCAATCTTTTCCCGGGGTCTGCCGCTCCGACGTAACTACTTCGATCGTGTCGCCCGAGCGCATCTTGTAGCGCAGCGGAACCATCCTGCCGTTGACCCGCGCGCCCGACAGATGCGTGCCGACCTGCGAATGGATGCGGTAGGCGAAGTCGATCACGGTGGCGCCCTGCGGAAAATCCAGCACGTCACCCTTGGGCGTGAAGACGAAAACCTCTTCGGGAAACAGGTCGTCCTTGACGGTCGAGAGAAACTCCTGCGGATCTTTCAGGTTCTGCTGCCATTCGATCAACCGGCGCAGCCACGCGAAGCGTTCGGTCTCCTTGATCTCCTTGGCGCGCACGCCTTCTTTGTAGCTCCAGTGCGCGGCGATTCCTTCCTCCGCGACCGCGTGCATCTCGCGCGTGCGAATCTGCACTTCCATGCGCTGCCCGCGCGGTCCGATCAGCGTCGAGTGCAGCGATTGGTACATATTGGCTTTCGGCAGCGCGATATAATCCTTGAAGCGGCCCGGTACCGGCTTCCAGTTCGCGTGCACCACACCGAGCGCTTCGTAACACTCGCGCACGGTAGCCACGATGATCCGGAACGCGACCAGGTCGTAGATCTGTTCGAACGAAAGCGCGAGCTCCTGCATCTTGGAGTGAATCGAGAAAAAATGCTTGGGGCGCCCGGTGACCTCCGCCTTGACGCCCGACTCCTCGAGCCGCCGCGACAGGATTGCGATCACGTCGCGGATATATTCCTCGCGCTCCTTGCGGGTCTTGGCGACGAACGCCTTCAGGGTCGAATACGACGACGGGTTCAGGTACCGGAACGCGTGATCTTCAAGCTCTGACTTGAGCCAGTAGATGCCGAGCCGATGCGCGATTGGCGCGTAGATCTCGATCGTTTCGCGCGAGATCTCGAGCTGGCGTTCGGCCGGCAGCGACTCGAGCGTGCGCATGTTGTGCAGCCGGTCCGCCAGCTTGATCAGGACCACCCGGATGTCGTGCGACATCGCGATGATCATCTTGCGGAAGTTTTCGGCCTGCTTCTCCGCGCGGCTCTGGAAGGTGATCTTCGAAACCTTGGTCAGTCCATCGACCAGTTGCGCGACTTCGTCGCCAAACAGAGCGCGCACTTCGTCCAGCGGCGTGGCGGTGTCCTCGACCACGTCGTGCAGCAGCGCCGCGACAATCGACGCGACGTCGAGCTTCAGCTCGGCCCCGATCATCGCGACGTTGAGCGGATGCGTGACGTAAGGCTCGCCCGAGACCCGCTTCTGTTCGGCATGCATCCGCGCCGAGAAGTCGTACGCGCGGCGGATCAGTTGAAGGTCGGCGGCGGAGTTGTAGGATTGCACCCGCGCGATAAGCGGGGCGAGTTCGTCGGACGCGGTGGCGGCAGCTTGCGCTAGCTCTTCCACGGCGCGAACCCCTCGCGCAGGCGACAGGCTCTCAAGCGTTCAGCGTTGACGATCGCGGAGAGCTCGCCAACCGAACGGTTGATTTCGTTATTGATGATCAGAAAATCATACGACGGCCATTCGCGAGCTTCCTCGCGTGCGCGCTTAAGCCGCCGCTGGATCGAGTCTTCGGTTTCGGTGCCGCGCCCGCGCAGGCGCCCTTCCAGCTCGGCGAAGCTGGGCGGCAGGACGAAGATCGCAACCGCATCGCGCGGATACTTCTTGCGAATCTGCAGCGCGCCCTGGATATCGATATCGAGCAGGATGTCGCGGCCCTCGCCTACCGCATTCTCCAGCGGCGCCCGCGGGGTTCCGTAGGAGGCGTCGAACACGCGCGCCCATTCGGCCAACCCGTCGGCGTCGCGCTTGGCGATGAATTCCTCTTCGCTCACAAAATGATAATCGATCCCTTGAACCTCTGCTCCGCGTGCGGGCCGCGTGGTGAGCGAGACCGAGAATTCAAGTCCCGCGATGCCTTTGAGGGCCGCGCGGTAGAGCGTGGTCTTACCCGCCCCAGACGGAGCGGAAAGTATAAATATTATACCGCGTCTGGGAGGCGGAAGGTGTACCGAATTTGACACTATACGAGCGTCCAGGCGATTGCAAATAATGTTTTATACTACGCTCATTCGATGTTTTGCACCTGCTCGCGCATCTTTTCCGCCTCTGCCTTCACTTCGACCGTCACCTGCGACAGCGCCGCATTCTGCGATTTCGAGCCCATCGTGTTCACTTCCCGGTTGATTTCCTGCAGCAGAAACTCGATCGACTTTCCGACCGGCCCCTTGCGATCGAGCAGCGCATCCAGGCCTTCGAGATGAGTTTTCAGCCGCGTGATTTCTTCGCTGATATCGCCGTGCTGCGACGCGATCGAGGCCTCTTCGTACAGGCGCTTCTCGTTCACCGGCAGGGCCGCGAGCAGTTCGCGAATCCGTTCCTCGAAGGTCTTCATGATCTCGGCGCGCGTCTCTTCCGCCAGCCGCTCGATCCGCGGAAGCGCCGCATGAATCCGCTTGATGCGCTCGCCGAAGTCGCGGCGTGTGCTGATACCCTCGCGCACGCGCTCGGCATCGAGCGCCTTGAGCGCGCCCTTCAGCGCGCCCATCGCGAGCTTGACCGCTTCGCGCGTGTCGTTTTCTTCTTCGACCACGTGAAAGATCTCGGGGCGGTTCAGTATCGCCTCGATTCCGGGCTCGCCCTTGAGATGAAGCCGCTTGCCCAAGCGGCGCAACTCGGCGACGTACTGATTGGCAAGCTTCTCGTTGACCTCGAGCCGCGCCGGCGGCGGCTTGAGCGCGGTGTATTTGATGAACAGCTCGACCCGGCCGCGCGCGACCGCGGCCTGGATAGTCTTGCGAATGTCGGCTTCGTATTCGCCCCATCCGCGCGGCAGATTGAGTTTCAGCTCGAAAAAACGCTGATTGAGGGATCGAATTTCCGCCAGCACGCGGACGCCCGCGCGCTCGACCACCGCTCGTCCAAATCCGGTCATGCTCCGCATCGTGCTCAGTTCTTCCTTCCGATCGCGGCCAGGCAGGAACGGTAGAGTTCGACCGTCCGGGCCGCCATCGTCGTCATTGCAAAATCCCGCTGCGCGCGAGTGCGTGCGGCTTGTCCCATCGCGGCGCGCTCGCTCGGCGCCGCCGCCATCCTTTTGATCGCGGCCGCCAGCGCCTCGCTGTCGCCGGGCTTCACCAGGATTCCGTTAACCCCGTCTTCGATCACGTCGCCGATTCCTCCGGTGTTGCTGGCCACGACGGCCAGTCCGCTCGCCGCCGCTTCGAGTACCGCGACGCCCAACCCCTCGCGCAGGGAAGGGAACACAAAGATATCGGTTGCAGCCAGCACAGTGCGAACGTCATCGACGCGGCCCAAAAAGCGCACCTGGCGCGTGACTGCGAGCAGCTCGGCGTCGCGTTGCAAATCCGCGCGCAAGCTGCCGTCACCTGCTATCACGCAGATCATGTTCGCGGCCTCGCCACCGCGCACGATTCGCGCGACCGCCTCGAGCAGATGGCGATGGCCTTTGCGCGCTTCGAGCATCCCTACCGTCCCGAGCACAAGCGCCTCGGGCGCGACTCCCAGCTCGGCACGCGCCGCCGCGCTCGCGGCCGGATCGGCGGGATGAAAATGTTCGCAATCAACGCCGCTTGGGATAATCGTGATGCGCTCGGGGGGGACTCCCACCAGCGCCAACGAATCCGCGACTCCGTGAGAAATCGCCGCGATTCCGTCCACCGCCCGGCCGTAGAGCAGCGGCGCGAACAGCCGATTCGGGCGGTAGTCCATCCTGCGCGTCACTACCAGCGCGCGCGCAAACCCGCGCGCATACGGCGCCATCGCATGCGCGCGTGCGGTATGAAAATGCACGACATCGTATCGCGCGCGGCGCAGGATCGCGCGAAACCGGATCGCGGCGGGCAGATCAACCGAGTTGTGAATCTTGAGTGGATGACAAGTGACGCCCTCGCGCCGCGCCCGCTCGTAGAGCCGTCCCGCGGGATCACAGATCAGCTCGGCGCGATGCCCCAGGCGCAGGAGTTCGAGCGTTAGCCCCAGCACTTGGGTTTCCCCGCCGGCGAAGCCGCGCTCGGGATCAACTCCGGCCACGCGCAGCGCCGCGCTCGATTCCGGATGGGGCGGTTCGGATGCGGCTCGCGGCATCTTTCCTCAGTCGAAGAAGCGGTAGTAGAAAATCGCGCCGATCGCGGCGACCGCGTCGCGCCATCCGATCTTCTTGCCTTCGTCGTAAGTGCGGCCCGAGTAGGAGATCGGAACCTCGTAGATTCGCCATCGTGCGCGCGCGGCCTTGGCGGTGATTTCCGGCTCGAAAGTGAACCGGTCGGCCGACAGTTTCAGTTGCATCAGCTTGTCGCGCACGAAAGCCTTCTGCCCGGTCTCCATGTCGCTCAGGTTGAGATCGCTGATGATATTCGACGCGAGCGTCAGCATCCGATTACCCAGGTAATGCCAATAGAGCAGCACGCGATGCGGTCCGCCGAGAAAGCGCGAGCCGTAAACCATGTCGGCGCGGCCGTCGAGCAGCGGCCCGATCATCAGCCGGTAGTCGTTGGGGTCGTATTCGAGATCGGCGTCCTGCACGAAGACATAAGGATTCGCCGCGGCCGCGAAACCCAGCCGAAGCGCGGCGCCCTTGCCTTTGTTGTGCGAATGAAAAAAGCATCGCACCTTCGGATGCTCGAATTTCCGCAGGAACTCGGCGGTGCCATCGGACGATCCGTCATCGACGACGATCACTTCGGCGTCGAAACCGCAATTGAGTGCGCGACCGATTATCGTGCCGATCGTCGCCACTTCGTTGAAGACCGGAATGACGACGGAAATTTTCGCGGTCTGATCGATCGTCTTTTCCATCAGGCCTCCCGCACTCCGCCGGCCGCCGGAATTTGCGGCGGATGAGAGATTTCCAGCGCGCCGGCGCGCGCAATTCGCGCGTCGAGCATTTTGAGCACGCGGCGCAACTCCGCGCGTCCGAGCGGAGGCGCCGTCGCCGCGGCGTAGCTTGACCACAGGCGCATCCTGTCGCTGCGGGTCAGTCCGGAAAACGCGAAGCGCCCGAGCTGAACCAGGTTTCTCCGGCGCGCGCGCGCGGCGATGCCCCGGAACCATACTCTGCGCGTGCGTTCATGATCGATAAAAGCGATCGTTGGTGACTCATCCGCGATGATATTGAACGGGGTCAGGTCACCGTGGATGAAACCGGCGGCGTGAAGACGGGCGATTTCCGCCCCGGCCGCGCGAAGCAGAGCGCGCTTGCGCGCAAACCCCGCCAACGGCGCGCCGCGCAGA
>JBAPSR010000211.1:0-1579 GCA_049281755.1 Binataceae bacterium (SeqCode) | reverse complement strand
ATCGATTTTCGCGAAAACGCCAGATGCGCGGCGGAGGTCTGCGCGAGCGCGCTGGTCGCGATCATCACGGAGCAGGTAACCAACACCAACGCCGCCCGAGCAATCGAGATTTTCATTTCACTACCGCTTCGGGATCGACACCCGACGGAACCAGGCCCGGTGCATACGCACGGCCGCTCAGATTGCCCATGTGGCCGGTCAGATAGACGACAGAATTGGGACCCGCGATCACAGCGTGATGCAGTCCTTTCGGACCCTTATGCGCGCTCGCCGCCGCTTGATATTCGGGATAATACGAACCCAGCAGCACGCTCAGATCGGGCGGGCGATGCCCCTGCCATGCGACGCCGAACACCGGACCGGAGGGCGCGGAAAATTCGCGCACAGTGACTCCGTTGCCGGTGACAAACGATTGAGTGGAGAAGGCCGCCGACGGTGCCTGCGTCGAGGCTGGCTGCGACGCGGATAATTGCGACGCGGGCGGCGACATTTTCCCCGCCATCGCCGAGGCGTCGGCTTCGATCGAAGAGGCGTCGCCGCCGAGTCCGGCGCGCGCGGGAATCGGCCCCGCGGTCAGAACATATCCGACGAGGAAAGCTGCGACAGTCAGTTTTCTGCCCCATACACAGACAGTTTTCATCTTCAACCCTGCAAAGCCGAACTCTCGGCGCGGTAGCGTCGTAGTCTTACAAAGACAGACGTTGGGACTTGAGATTTCGTTACACCCGGCGAAAGAAAAGAAAAGTTGTAATGTTTTGATGAAATAATGCGTTTTCACTTGCGATATGGCGTGCATTTGCACTATTTGTTTCGCTGCGCCTATGATTAGGGTGAAAATGCGGACTCTGATGCGGCGAACTCTTATCCGATGTTTAGCCACACTCCGCTGACGGCCTTCCGCAGCCGGCAGACACAGCGGTTTCTCGACTACCGGGGGAAAATTTAGATGTTTGCGAACCGGGCCTGGGCCAAGTTCCTGCCGCGCTTTCTAGTATTGTGCGGCGCCGCGATGCTGGTGCTGACTATAGTATTCGGGCGGGCCGCCGCGCCCGTGGGACCGGCACCGCATACTGCCGGGGCGATCGCCAGAGACTACGGCCGCGTGCCGCTCTCGTTTGAGCCCAATGTCGGCCAGGCGCTCAAGGGAGTTGATTATCTGGCGCGCACCGCCGCATACACCATGTATATCGACGCGTC
Source organism: Binataceae bacterium (SeqCode) (assembly GCA_049281755.1). GTDB lineage: Bacteria > Desulfobacterota > Binatia > Binatales > Binataceae > JBARDN01. The sequence continues at coordinate 382 of JBAPSR010000211.1, read as the reverse complement.
GGGCGCGTCGTTCGATTTGCGCGGCGCGCGAGCGCACGACCAGCATCGCACCGTGCGCATCTCGCTCGCAGGCGCGAATCCTCGCGCGGTTGCGGCTCCAGCGGACAAGCAAGCGGCGGTGTCCAATTACTACATCGGCAATGATCGTTCGAAATGGCGCGAGCAGGTGCCGAGTTACGCGAAGGTCGGCTACCGCGAAAGCTGGCCGCATATCGACGTGCTCTATCATGGCACCCGCGGACAGCTCGAATTCGATCTGCTCGCAGCACCGGGCGCGGACCCCGCGCGCGCAGCTTTCGAGGTAAGCGGGGTTGACCGGATCGAGCTCGACTCCGCCGGCGACGCTCTGCTGCATGTCGCCAAAGTCGCGCTGGTCCTGCAC
>JBAPSR010000210.1:0-20411 GCA_049281755.1 Binataceae bacterium (SeqCode) | reverse complement strand
AATCCGATCCATGCGCTCGCGCGGCGCGAGGTTTGGGCGAGGCTCTGAGAAGCTAGCGGCCGACCGCGTGGCGGACCGTGGTCAGGATATACAGAAAATCGCGCGGGGAGCGGACGTCGCCCATCAGCGCGACCCGGCCGAGCATCTCCATCTCTTCGCCGGAGATGTTATGAATCCGGCGCAGTTGTTCGTTCTTGCGGAAATCCTCCCACGCCGAGGTGGCGGCAGTTTCGGGCTCAGGATTGAGCAGTGCCTGAGCGCGAGGATTGGCAAGAAAGAACAGATCGCGGCGATCGAGTCCAAGCACTTCGGCCAGCCGGGTCACGATCTTGTCCGACGGATGGCGCTTTCCCGATTCGAGGTGGCCGACGTACGGGGTCGAGGTTTTGATCCGGCGCGCCACCTCTTCCTGGGTGAGGTCAAGCTGGCGGCGGCGTTCGCGAATCACCTGCCCAAAATTGCGTTCCTTGGTCCGTGCCATAGCGTAGCCCTCTTTTAATTCTGAACCTTTTGAGGCCCGGAGCGGGCCGTGCTTCCCCTCGAACAAAAAGGTTTGTTTAAGTGACTAACTGTAAGTAACATCGGGTCGCCTCAAAGGCAAACAACTAAAAGCGGAAAAATGGGCATGATGTTTTGTAGTATTTTACCATCGCGGAACCTGTTCTGACACCAAAATGGTGCGTTTAGAGACGCTTACGTAAGTTTCACTTAAGTAACTTTTCATCCAGAAATAAGAATTATTCATCTGGAACTGGCTCGGTGAAGTCAATTCCCGTACGGGTTGCGCCCGTGGTTCAGGTAGATCGAGAACTCTGCCACGTCGCCGAGCGACCGCGGTGGGGTCGCGAAATGAGCTTCGGCCCCCGTCTTCATCCCCGCGACGACGATCTTGTCCTGCCCCAGCGCGCGCCCGTTGGCGTCGTAGTAATGCACCTCGACGTCCAGCGCTCCCAGGTCGGGTCCGGTGTTGCGCAGGCTGCCGTCTACGAAGACCTGGCCGCCGCGATGTTCCAGGTGGCTCGCGACCACCCGCACCGGCTCGACTTTGAACAGCGAGTAGAAGATGAATGCCGCGAAGGCGACGGCGACGATCAGGATTGCGAGAGTGCTCTTGCGCATCAGATGACGGAGGTCCCGGAAGCCGGAGATCTCGGACGACAGGCATCATTGTAGATTTCGGGCGCCGCGCACGCGAACCCGCCAGCGCATTCGCGATTAATCGATTGTGCGCAATTGGCAGGTAACCTGTGAGCAATCAAGCGGCAGATGCATCCGCTATGAGCATCACCGCGCGGCTGCTCGCGGTTAGGAACGGTTGAGATACCGCACTTTCGAGCTCGAATGGAAACGCCGTCCCGCGGTACGAAACTTGTAATCGGTCACGCGATGAAGGCGCTGTAGGTTCGTCGCCGGGCAAATTCATGCCTAATTCCGTGAGGGAGGAGTCAGAGTGAAACAACGGATCGGTAAGAGAGCGATTTCGAGGATCGGCCCCATCGCCGGATCTGCAATGGTCGCATTGCTAATCGCATCGACGGGATGGGCGGCAGGTCCTGCCGCCGCGCCGACCTCGGCCAGCGAGCAACAGCGGCTCGACGCCTTGAGCGGGCAGGTCTCGAACCTGGCGACCAAGGTGGACGACACGCAAAGCGAGGTAAAAAAGATCGAGAAGGAGATCGTGGTGGCGGCTCCCGCCGATGCGAACGCAAAGCCGCAGACTGTCGGCGAGCACGTGGGCTTGCTCGAAAAGAACTTTGGCGATTTCAAAACCAACGTCGAGCAGAATCTTGGCGTCAGCATCCATGGCCTGGTCGACGTCGGTTACGAACACAACTTCAACCAGCCGAACACCAACGTGAACACCTTCCGCGCCTGGGATGAGGACGGTTTTCAGCTCACCCAGGGCAACCTGCATATCGAGAAAGATGGCACGGTCGGCTTTGTGACGGACATCAACTTTGGCCAGGTCGCGAACTCGATCTCGGCGGCGACGAACTATTCGAACCTCTCGCACGTGGGCGGGCAGTTTATCGATCCGACGCAGTACTACCTGACCTATACGGCCCCGCTCGGGAGCGGAATCAGTCTGCAGGGCGGCCGCTTCGTGACTCTGTTCGGCGCGGAAATTATTCCGACCTACCAGAATCAGAACTACAACGAGACGCGCGGACTGCTGTTCACGCTCGGCGAACCGCTGACCCACACCGGAATTCAAGGATCGTACACCTTCAACGATTACGTTTCAGTCACCGGCGGGTTGAACAACGGATGGGACGATCCTGCGGCCAACAACAACGGCGGACCGACCGGAGAAGGCGAGCTCACGCTGAACACCAAGGACAAGTCGGTAAGCTTTGTAGTCAACGGAAGTATCGGCTCGCAGGCAATTCATTCGTCGAACCAGACCCTTGGCGCGATCGATCCGATCTTCACCTGGAAACCCTCGTTCGTGCCGAACCTGACCCTGGAAAGCGAATATCTGTACGCGTCGGAGGACGGCCCTGTCGTCAATGGGCACAGCGCGTCGTGGCAGGGCTTCGCGCAGTACATCGTTTACGACTGGAACCAGTATCAGTTTGCCAGCCGCGGCGAGTTCTTCCAGGACAGGGACGGAGCGCGTACCAACGGCACTGCGCAAACCCTGTGGGAGCTCACGCAGACCGTATCGTACAAGGTGCCTGAAGTTACGGGTCTGCTGGTCCGGCTGGAATACCGGCACGACAACTCGAACGTCGCGTCGTTCACGAACAATAATTTCGTCGACCCGGTCACCGGCGCTCAGCATCTGTGGCATGGGCAGGACACCATGTCGACGGCGGTGATCTATGCGTTCTAGAGAGGAGCAAAAGATCTAACCTACGTCTGCGCGCTCGGGGGAGCGCCCCAGTCAAAGCAGCTTGGGCGGCGGACCGATTCGATCGGATCCGCCGCCCGGCTTTTCGCCGTCGCGCATCGCTTGCGTGAGCGGAGGCCATCCGTCTATATCGTCGTGCTCTCGGGGAGTTTGCCGCTATGTCCGAGATCGAAATCAAATTTCTCAGTGCCGCGCCGAGGATCTGCGCGATGCTCAGCGAGATCCTGATCGAGGCGGTAGCGAACGGTGGATCGGTCAGCTTCATGCATCCGCTCGAGCCGGAAACCGCGGCGTTGTTCTGGGACGGTGCGCTTGTGGCGGCGGCGCGAGGCGAACGGATTGTCCTGGGTGCCTTCGACGGCGAGGTCCTGGCCGGCACCGTGACCCTGTTGCTCAATTGTCCGCCTAATCAGCCGCATCGCGCCGAAATCGCAAAGCTGATGACCCGCGTGAGCCATCGCGGCCGTGGCGTTGCTGCCGCGCTGATGCGCGCGGCCGAGAGCGCAGCGGTGGAGCGGGCGCGCACACTGCTGGTGCTCGATACCGCAGTCGAGGGGGGAGCATCGGGGCTGTACGAGAAGCTCGGGTTCGTCCTGGCTGGAACGATTCCGGACTATGCGCTCAAGCCGCACGGAGGGCTGACCGGCACGATGATCTATTGGAAGCGGATCGGAAGGCTGCCCGAGACGCCCGATTCGTCGCTCGACGTCTCGCGCCGATAGCCCGGGTTTGGTATTGAGATGCACTCACGCCGCGATGAATCCGCTTGCCGCAATCGTTGTTCTGGTGCTGATGCTGTTCGGCCCGCTCTTGATCCACTGGATCGAGAGCAATATCGAGATTTACATCCTCGTGATGGGTGTGATCGCGACCTTGTTGGCGGGCGGCTTTAACCACAGCCTCATCGAGCACGCGCTCACCGAGCCGATTTTGATCACGCTTGCGGTGATTATCGCAGCGATTGGGTTTGGCTACTCGCGCGACTACCTGGACCGAATTTTTGCGCTGCTACGAGGCCGGATCAGCCGTCCGATCCTGGCGTCAATATCGATCTTTGTCCTCGCGATGGCCTCGAGTGTAATCACCGCGATCGTCGCGGCGATTGTGCTGGTCGAGATTGTCCGGCTGCTGCATCTCGAGGGCGCGGCGCTCGTCCGGGTGACCGTCGCGGCGTGTTTCGCGATCGGGATGGGCGCGGCGATGACGCCGATCGGCGAGCCGCTGGCGACGCTGGCTGCGTCCGCGCTCAAGCTGCCGTTTTTTGGTTTGTTCGATCTGCTGGCGCCGTGGATCATTCCCGGCGCGTTGGCCGCTTCGATTCTGGCCGGGATCTTCGCGCGCGGAGACTACCTCGACGCAACTGCGCATGCTGCGGTCCGCGAATCACCGCTCGCCGCGCTGATACAGGGGCTGCGCGTGTACGGGTTTATCGCGGGCCTGGTGCTGGTCAGCTATGCATATGCTCCACTGGCGGTCGAAATCGTCGGACGGCTCAGCAACGACGCACTGTTCTGGGCGAACACTGTCTCGGCGGCGCTCGACAATGCAACCCTGGTCGCGCTCGAGGTCCACAACATGACGCCGGTGCGCGCACGCGAGGCGATTCTCGCGCTGCTGGTTTCAGGCGGGATGCTGATACCCGGAAACATCCCGAATATCATCAGTGCGGTCCCGCTCAAGATCGGCAGCGTGGCGTGGGCGCGAATCGGCATACCGATCGGACTGGTCGGCTTGGGCATCTATTTTGCTCTCCTCAAATTCGCGGTATGAGAACGCCGCACGGTGACCGGCAATATGATCGCAAAGAGGTGCGCAAACGGTTGGCTATGAGTTCGGGAGGTCCGCTCGAACGCGCGCGGGATGGCGCTCAAAATGGCGGCAATTGACCAAATTGCGGGCGTTGCCTTTGTGATGGTTTCGTGCGAAACAACTTTGCGATGCCGCCGCTGCGTCGCGCGGCCGGCGTCCGATTCAGGATCCATTGACGATAACGATCGATTGAGCGGTGTCCGCCGCTTCGATGCTTCCGCACAACAAGCGCTACGGCTGTAAATAGCCAGGAGGGTTACGGGTTCGATGACGCCAAAACAAGTTTTGCAGATGATCAAGGATCAGGGAGTCGTGATGGTCGATATCAAATTTATCGACCTGCTCGGCACCTGGCAGCATTTCACCGCGCCGATTTCCGAATTCAAGGACGAAGCGGCTTTCGAAGAGGGCCTCGGCTTCGACGGATCATCGATCCGTGGATGGCAGGCGATCGACGCGAGCGACATGCTCGTGATTCCCGACCCCGACACGGCGGTGATGGATCCTTTCACCAAGGATCCGACCCTGTCGCTTATCTGTAACATCTCGGATCCGATCACCCGCACCGATTACTCGCGCGACCCGCGTAATATCTCGCGCAAGGCCGAGGCCTATCTCAAATCCACCGGAATCGGCGATCTGTCGTTCTTCGGACCGGAGCCGGAATTTTTCATCTTCGACGGAGTCCGCTTCGATACCACGCAGAATTCGAGCTACTACCATATCGAATCCAACGAAGGTAACTGGAACGCCGGCAAGGAGAACGCGGTCAAGGGCGGACTCAACCTTGGCTACAAGGTGAGGAACAAGCAGGGTTACTTTCCCGTGCCGCCGACCGACAGCCTGCAAGATATTCGCACCGAGATGGTGCTCGAGATGGAGCGGGTCGGAATCCGCGTCGAAAAGCAGCATCACGAGGTCGCGACCGCCGGCCAGGCGGAAATCGACATGCGCTTCCAGCCGCTGACCAAGATGGCGGACTGGCTGACCTGGTATAAGTACATCGTGAAGAACGTGGCCGCGCGCCATGGGATGACGGCGACTTTCATGCCCAAGCCGATCTTCGGCGACAACGGCACCGGGATGCATTGCCATCAGAGCATCTGGAAGGGCGAGACGCCGCTGTTCGCGGGCAACGGCTACGCCGGGATGTCGGAGCTCGGGATGCACTACATCGCGGGGATCCTGCACCACGCGCCGACGATCGCGGCGTTCACGAATCCGGGCACCAATTCCTATCGCCGCCTGGTTCCGGGCTTCGAGGCTCCGATCAACCTCGCGTACTCGAGCCGTAACCGCTCGGCTTCGGTGCGAATCCCGATGTACTCGCCGTCGCCCAAGGCCAAGCGAATCGAAGTGCGCTTCCCCGATCCGACCTGCAATCCATACCTCGCATTCTCCGCGATGCTGATGGCGGGGATCGACGGAATCCAGCGCCGGCTCGATCCGGGCCAGCCGCTTGACAAGGACATCTATGCGTTGACGCCGTCGGAGCTGGCCGAGGTGCCGAGCATGCCCGCGTCACTCGAGGAATCGCTCGCAAACTTGAAGCGCGATCACGAGTTCCTGATGAAGGGCGACGTGTTCACCGAGGACCTGATCGAGACCTGGATCGAATACAAGATGGTGAACGAAGTAAGCGCCATCCGGCTGCGGCCGCATCCGTACGAGTTCGCGCTTTACTACGACGCGTAAGCTCGAACGGTCAATCGCAAACGTGAAACGGCGGCGCGCATCAAGCGCGCCGCCGTTTTCTTTTGGGGAATGGCGGGTCGCGATTTTGATGGCGATCATCTGATCGTAGGCCCTACACGAATCCTCGCGGGTCACATCGCTTAAATCCGTCATTTCGAGTGGAGGCTGCCGGAGCGAGAAATCCCGAGATTCCTGCACACGACAGCGCGCTGAGAAGTGCGTAGGTACGCAGAGGCCGGGATTTCTCACTGCGTTCGAAATGACCTATAGACGGTTTTATGTCCGGCGGTCTTTTACGGCGCTGTCGGCGGATTCGCTCGCTTCCAGGCGGCGGCTACGTCGGCCATCGTCGAGAAAGTCACTCCGCGATGAGACTGGATATGCTTGATCAGCCGCTCGAGCATCAGCATCCGATGGCCGCGGCCGATCACCTGCGGATGCATTGTCAGCGTGTACACTCCGGCGCCGACGCGATCGTAGAGGTAGTCGAAATCTCCGGCCCAGATGTCGTAAACCGCATTGGGTGAGGCGAGCCCGCCTTGAATTCCGGCGCGGCTGGTCACGTACTCGAACGCGGGAAAATCGTCGAGGCCCCAGGTGAATGGCAACTCGACGACGCCGGTGTCTTTTCCGAAAACATACGCGCCGCCGGCAGGAGCCTGATCGCCTGAGCGCAAATAGTATGGCGCGAAATCGTCGCCCATCAGGCTCGAGTCGTACTGGAAGCCGTGCTTCAGCAGCATCGCGACCATATTCTCGCTGAGCCCCGCGCCGGGTGAGCGATAGCCGATGGGGCGGCGTCCTGCGATCTTCTGGATCACTTCGTTGCCGCGCAGCAGAATCTCTTCCTCGTCGGCGGGACTTTTCGGATGCGTGTGCAGGTAGCCGTGGTTGCCGACTTCGTGGCCGTCGGAGACGATTCGCTCGACGATTCGCGGAAAAGTCTCGGCGCTATGCCCGGGCACGAACCAGGTTGCGGGAATTTTGAACTCGCGCAGCAGATCGAGTATGCGCGCCGCACCCACGCGTCCGAACTCACCGCGGGAGATCGCGCTCAGCGAGCGCGCGCGGAATCCGCCGATCCACAACGACAACGCGTCAAAGTCGAAGCTCAGGCATACGGAAATGTTGGCGTCCATTGCCTCCGTATGCCACGCATCGAGCGCATAGCGCCAGAGCGAGCGAGCGCGAGGATTACCGGTCCGGCGTGAGCTTGCCGATAAGCTCGATCTCGAGCGCCGGGTCAGTCGCGTTGCTGGTGATCGTGAGAGTCCCCTGATGCGTTCCGGCCGCGCTCGGCGTGAAGCTGATCGAGAATGCGCAGCGTCCGCGCGGGGCAAGCGCGCCAACGCATTCGCCGCTGGGCGTGAACTCAGGATTCGACGAGCTGATCGAAGTCACGGTGATGGTCTGATCGCGCTTGGGCGTGCGCTCGTTCCTTAGCACGACATTCTTAGCCCTCGACTTGAGCAACAGCCGCCGTGTGTTGACGCTGAGCGATGCCGCGACGGGAGTCGGCGTGGCGGTCGGAGTCGTAGTGGGAGTGGCCGTTGCGGTCGGAGTCGGACCTGGAGTCGGCGTGAAAGTTCCGCCCGAGGTATTGAGATAAAGGGTGTCGATCGCAAAGTCCGCGCAGTTGCCTGCGCAGCTGGTGAGGCTGAACACCGCGGACGTTATATCCGCGCCGGTCTGATCCTTCACCCCGACATAAGTCGCGTCGCCGTTCGTATTACTCATGACGGGAAACGTGCCGAGCGAAGTTGTTCCGTCGAAGACCTGGATCTGCGCGCTGAACTGCGCTGGCCCGTCGGCCTGTATCAATGCTCCCGCGCCAGCGACTGGCGTGGCGAAGGTAAGCGTCGCGGGTCCGTTGCCTGCGTTTCCGGGGTCCGAGGTCCACAAAAGGCTATCTCCGGCGGCGAAGCCCAGTCCGGTCCAACTGCACGCGCCGGTTTCAGGGCACACCACGGAAAGCAGGCTCCCGGAACCGCCCAAACTCAGTCCCACTGCGACGCTGCCAGCGGATTGCAGATTTGCGCTGGCTGCCAATGGGGTCGCGTCGGGCCCCAACTGAGTCCAGGTCATGAAGTCATTAGGCGCCTGCGCAGTCTGACTGGCTATTGGAAGCATCGAATCCGCCCGGACATTTCCCGCGAACGGGATCACGATACCCAGTGCGCAGATCACGCCAAGCGATACACCGTAAAATACTCGGAAAGCGAATAGCAATTTCTTTGACTCTTTGGTTCCGGCGCTAGATACTCAGTCGCACAGTGGTTGGAGGGTTTTGAATGTATCGTTGTCAGAGTACCAGCCATTCACGCCGGTCGAAGGCGACTGGCGATAGAACCACGAGAAGAACGCCAATTCTTGCGGGTCGTAGGTATAGTCATTAGGCATCTCGATTCCCGGGAAAAGGGTACCGCTCAACGGGTCTCCCACCTCAAGATTGCTCTGACAGCCGCTTACTTGACCGATGTCGCCCCACGCCGGGGTCGGATTGTTCCCGAGCGGATCGTCCATCCATTCGGCGACCTCATGGCTCATGTCCGAGATATTCTCCGTGCCCTGGAAAATAGTAGTCGTGTCAAAATCCGCGACAGCGTAGGTCTGCACCGGAGAACCTTCGGCGCCGTGGTAGCCGAGAATGCAGCATTCTCCGCCGAGATTCGTCGCGTCCTCATTCATGACCACGTTGTGAAAGAGAAAAACCGGAAACGCCGTGGGGCCGACGACTCCGCTGCTGATGAGTGGCGGCATGATCGTGCCCAACAGGTAGTCATTCCACCAAGAGTAGTTCAGCACGCCGATTTCGCCGCCGCATCCGTGGTACGGCGCGGTGCTATTCGTTGCACCGTCGGCCGCAGGAACAGGCACCGGTACCGCGCTCACAGCGGTAACCGGATTCAGCTCGGTGTGATAACGATTCCCGGTCGGCGAAACGTTGGTCCAGAAGTTGGCGCGCTGGAATGCGTCCACATATTCCGCCACGCCGACGTCGGTAGGGCCCATCATGATATCTATCGGATTGAACAGCGGAGAATTCTGCACCAGGCTGAGCGCTGTTCCGGACGGCGAGCACGTCAGGTCAGTCGCGGTAGGATCGAACACGGTGCCGTCGGACATCGTGAATACGATCGGGACAATAACCGCCGGGATTGCGGTGGTTCGCGCGCCGTGGAAAAACGGACTCCGTCCCACCATCGTTCCTGAATATTGTCTGTCGTTCAGCGGCGAGACGACGGTGTATTCCCACATCGGCACGGTCGCCGACGACGCGACCGCCGCGCGGACCATCGCCCGGGTCACGCCGGCGTCGAGCGGCACGACCGTGTGATATGCATGCAGCGAAGGCGGCTGCTCCTGCGCGAGCGCCGGCGCTGCGCAAAATAGCGCGGCCATCAACCAGAACATCCAGAACATCAGCGAGCGCTTGATTCGCACGACCTCGCGCATCTGTCCCCCTTGCGCTGATCAGCTCTCGCGCGGACGCGTGGCCGCTTCGAGCTTTTCGAGCCGCTCCTGCAGCTTCTTGTTCTGCTCGCGCAGCTTGTCCATGTCTTCGCGCAGGCGGTTGCCTTCTTCTATATGGCTGCGCCCTTCGCCGAGGATCGCAACTGCCTCACTGGCGCGGCGATGGATTCTGCCGTCAAGGTCGCGCTCCGCAAGCCGGCGCATCGGCGCGATTGCGCGTGCGTCGCCGATTTCCTCGAACGCCGCGGGCAATCGCATCCGCACCATGAACTCGCGATCGTCGACGAGCGGAGTCAGGAACTCGACAATCTCGTCGCGCGCGGGTTCCTTGTGGCGCGCGATACGCGCAAGCGTGCCGATTGCGGCAACCCTGGCGCGTGGAGGACGTCCGTACGCGCACCAGTCGCGTCCTACGGCGAGTGCGCGGTCGTCGCGCGTCTCCGCCATCCCGGCCAGGGCGTGCGTGCGGATCACGTCGAGATAAGACGGACGTTCGAGAGCTTTCTCGAGCTGCGCGAACGCGCGCGGATCGCGGGTCTTGCCCAACGCGAGCGCCGCTTCGGCCTCGACGAAATAACTCGGGTCGCCTTTTTCCAGAACCGCGGCGAGCGCTTCGGCCGCGCGCGGGTTCGCGCGAAACTCGCCGAGCGCGCGCATCACGGCGCGCCGCGTCTTCGGATGCGCCACGCTGACGGCTTCGATCAACGCGTCGAGGGCGGCCTCGGTTCTGATTTCGCCGAGCGCCGCAGCGGCCTCGGCCTGCACCCCCCAGAACCGGTCGCCCAGCATCGCGGTGCGCAGCGCTGCGGTCGCCTGCGGACTGCCCTCGATTCCGAGCTCGTGCGCGGCGGCGGAGCGCCCGATGGCTTCAGGAGCGTGTGTGAGCTCGAGCTCCAGGGCCTCGCGACCGCGCTTGTGCTTGAGCGTCTTCACGAGATCGTGCTCGGGATCGAACCGGACCGCCTTGGGCGCCTTGTCGCAAGCGAAGAAGAACACGTGCTCGCGCTCGCGAATCTCGACGCGATGGCGAGTTTCGCCGCCGTCGGCATCCATCAGCGCGATCGTTGCGGAGAGGCGGAACAGCCCGATCGTCTCTGAAGTTTTGTGCGTCTGCTTGACGGTCACGCTCGCGAGCTTGCGTTTTTCGTCGAACGCGCTCGACACTTCAATTTCGGGATGGCCTTCCTTGTACACCCACTGGTCGAAGAAGAAGTCAAGATTGCGTCCGGTCGCGTCGTCGAACGCGCGCTGCAAATCCTGCGTGATGACGTTGCGCCCGCGATGCCGCGTGCAGTAGAGATTGAGCGCCTTGAAAAACAGCGCGTCGCCCGTCTCGCGCCGGAGCATGTGCAGGACCAGCGAGCCTTTCTCATACAGATGCCGGTCGAACAACTCGATCGGCGCGCGATAGCGGTTGCACACGATCGGACGGCGGTAGTGATGCCCGTCTTCCTCGAAGTAGCCGCCGCGATCCTGGCGCAGGTTCCACGCGAACTCGTCGGCGCCGAGATTTTCCTCGCACCACATCGCTTCGAAATAGGTTGCGAAGCCCTCGTTTAGCCATGCGTGCGACCAGTCGCGGCAGGTGAGCAAATCTCCCCACCATTGATGCGCCAGCTCGTGCGCGACCAGCGGGTCGCTGGTGAAATCGAGATGCGCGCGTGCGTCGTGCATCGTGTCGGTGGTCTGCGTGGTCGCCGAAGTATTTTCCATCCCGCCGAAAATGAAATCGCTGACGGCGACCTGCGCATATTTTGCGTACGGATAGGGCACGCCGATTTTGCGCTCGAAGAACTCGATCATCTTCGGCGTGTTGCCGAACGCGCGGCGCGCATCGTCCTCGCGCCCCGGCTGCACGTAGTAAAGGACCGGAGTCGCGCCGGCGCGATCCTCGATTGTCGCGAACTCTGCGGCGGCGAGCGTGATCAGATATGCGGAGTGCGGGACGTCATGGCGGAAGTGGAAAGTGCGGGTCCGCGCGGCCGGGTCGTGGCGATTCTCGACCAGCGCGCCGTTGGAGACCGCGGTGAACCTTTCCGGCACGGTCGCGATTACCTCGCTGGTGCTGCGGTTGTTCGGGTAGTCGTAGCACGGGAACCAGTAGCGCGAATCCTCGTCCTCGCCCTGGGTCCATGCCTGGACCGGCTTGTCGCGATAGGCGTCGTCGGGGCCGACGAAGTACAGTCCGCGCCGCGGGGTTGCGGAGTAATCGATCGCGACTTCAATCTCGTCGCCCGCCGCCAGCGCGCGCGCGAACGTGATTCGCAGCTTGCGGTCCGCGGTCTCGAACGGGACCGGCTCTCCGCCGGCGCGCACCGCTGCGATCGCTAGCTCGGTGGCGTCGAACTCGAGCGTCGCCAGTCCGTCGACAATCGCGGCGATGCGATGCGTCGCCGTGCCGGAGATCCGCCGATGCTCGAAATCGAGCGCGAGCTCGATTTTGATGTGCCTGATTTCGGCGCTGCGATCGCGCGGCCAGTTCGGCTCGACGTGTGCGGGCTGGAACGGGCGGCGTCCGCGGGCGAAGCCGCCGGTGAAGGCGTAGCGATCGCCCAGCTCGAGCGCCATCTGGTCGAGAAAACGCGGTTTGTGCATGGCGCGATCCTAAACAGCGCCGCCTGCCCGCGCAAACGCGGGTGGACCGCGCCTCACCCGAGCGCGAGCACGATCGCCTCGAGCGGCGCGAGCTGCACGGTGCCCGAAATCGCTCCGGGCGCTCGCCCAGAATCGCTGCTGATGAGAATCTTCACGCGCGGAACTTCGATCTGGCGCGTCTCGGTCGAAAAATTCAGGGCGACAATCGCGCGGCTGATGCCGGCGGCGCGCGCGAAAATCAGACAATCCTCCGGCGCTTCCAGAATCTTCAGGTCGCCGGTTTCGAGCGCTGGCGACTCGCGCCGCACGCGAATCATCCGCCGGTAGAACGAGAGCATCGATGCCGGATCGTCCATCTGGCGCGCGGCGTTCACCGCGGCGTAGTCGCCGCATTGGAGCCATGGCGCGCCGACCGTAAATCCGCCATGCTTCGCGCTGGACCACTGCATCGGCGTGCGGCATCCGTCGCGGCCGACCGGATCGCGCCACTGCGATTTCGCAATTTCGACGTTGGGCATTCCCAGTTCCTCGCCATAGTAGAGAAATGGGGTGCCGCGCAGCGCGAGAATCATCACCGCCGCGAGCCGCGCGCGCGCCGTGCTCCAATCGCCGTCGGCGTAGCGCGTGAGGTGGCGCGGGAAATCGTGATTCGAGAGCGTGTAGGTCGGCCACGAGCCGCGCGGAAACAATTCCTCGACTTGCGCGACTTGCGCGCGAAAGCTCGCCGCGCTCCACGGGCAGAACAGGAAGCGGAAGTTGAATGCCTGCTGCAATTCGTCGGGACGCAGATAGTCGGCCAGCGAGCGGTTATCGCGCGGCCAGACTTCGCCGACCAGAACACGGTCGCCGCCGTATTCCTCGAGCACGCGGCGAAACCCGCGCACTATCTCATGCACCTCGGGCTGATCGACGTCATACAGATGCTGCTGTTTGAGCGCGACATCGGTCTGCGTGCCCGGTTCCGCGGCGACCAGCGCGGGATTGTCGCGGAACTGCGCGTCCTTGATCATCCCGTGGATCACATCGACGCGAAAACCGTCGGCGCCGCGGTCGAGCCAGAACCGCATCACGTTTTGCATCGCGGCGACGACTTCGGGATTGCGGTAGTTCAGGTCGGGCTGCGACTCGAGGAACAGATGCAGGTACCACTGGCCGGTCGCGTCGTCGTACTTCCACGCGGGGCCGCCGAAGATGCTGACCCAGTTGTTGGGCGGACGCTCCGGCGGACCCGGCTTCCAGATGTACCAATCGCGCTTGAGATTTGTGCGCGACGAACGCGCTTCGCGAAACCATTTGTGCTGGTCGGAGGTGTGATTGGGCACCAGGTCCAGGATGATGCGGATTCCGCGCCGATGCGCCTCGGCGATCAGCCGATCGAAGGCCGCAAGATCGCCAAGCTCGGGATGCACGCCGCAATAGTCGCTGACGTCGTAGCCCCAGTCGCGCAGCGGCGACGGATTGATCGGGCTCAGCCACAGCGCGTCGATTCCCAGGGATTGCGCGGTGCCGTCATTCAGATAGTCGAGATGCGCGGTGATTCCGTCCAGATCGCCGATCCCGTCGCCGTTCGAGTCGGCGAAGCTGCGCGGATAAATTTGATAAAAAACCGCCCGCCGCCACCAATCCGATCCCATCGTCAAAGTCTCCGTACTCACTCATAGAGGATTTGCGCGCGCAGGTCCCGGCGAATCGCATCCGCGAACGGTTTGAACGCCACCGCGTCCTTCGGTGTGCAGACCGGGCCGGGAGTTCGATCGCTCAGCTCTCTCGCGACCGTTACCGTCGAGCCGTCGCGCTTGTACGAGGCGGTATAGCTCGAGTCCGCGCCGCTCAAGTGAATGTCCTTGGGCATCGCCAATATCTTTACTCCAGGCGGAAGATGAATGATGAATTCCTCTTTCGAGTCTCCGCCATAGCATGCGAAGTCCACCGTTCGGTCGGCGTCGGCGAATCCCTGCAAAGCGGTTGCGACACTTCCCCAATCCGCGAATGGCGTTCGAATTGATATTGCGCCGGGTCCCGGAAGGTTCATCGCATCATTGAATTGGTAGCGAATGCTGTAGGTGTAAGTATCCGCAAAATCCTTGTTCTTGCCCCTGGAGAAGCTTCCCGTACCGGTATAGCCACTGCGCGCGAGAGCGCGCCGAAGCAGATCTTCTTCCGTATTCGGCTGTAGATAGTTCATCGCAAATCTGGCCACTACGGCGCCGTAGCCTTCCGCCTGAATACTGGTCATCCCCGCGGCTGATCCATCCGGATGAATCGTCAAAACCGTGTTGAAGTCCTTACCCTCATGCTGGTAGTCGAATAACGGAGTATGCTGGATCCCGTGGTAATCGGCGGTATGGAGAACAGGCTTGCCGGCTTCTTCGGGCGGCAGCAAACCGAACGGAGTATATTTGGCGGTTGAATCAACGTACAGGTCGAGACTCGGTATGTAAGTAATGACGTGATTGAATAATTCGGGGCAGGGCGCTTTCGGCAGAGTATAGGCCGATCTGGCGTTGATCAGGGCCGGCGTGCTGGCGATTCCTTTCGCCGCCAGGAGCGATTGTAAAAGCGTCACGTGGTCCTTACAATCGCCCATCCGGTTGGTCATAATCAGGTCGGCTTCGTGTGGCACCACCGCGCCGACTCCCACATCATTTCCCGCATAGTCAACATTCGCGGATACCCATTCGTAGAGCGCCTTGGCCTGGTCGCGCGGAGTACTCATTCCCCTGGTCAGCTCGTCCGCCAGTTTTCGCGTCTGTTCGGTTACCTTGGATTTCGATGCCGCCCTGGAGTTGTAGGCGGCGGCGATCGCGCCGTAGTCTTTGAAGGTAGTGGCGGCAATCAGCGGGCCGTAATCGTAGGAAGAGACCGAACCCGGTTCGGGCTTGGCAATCTGCTCGTTTTTATATGTCCATAGCCAGTTCCGCCGTCCTTCCTTGCTCGCGACCTCGCCACCCTGCACCCCGCGAGTTGATACTTGCAGATCCAGCGACTGCGGCGCGCTCAGACTGATTTCGACTTTGTCATACACTTCAAATTTGGAGAACGACTGCAGCAGCGAGAAGTTGCCGGGGTAGGTCGCTTCCTTTTGGGTTAGTTTGTAGGAAACCACGATTGAGTCGCCGACCGCGACATCCGGAAATGCGACGGTCATGGTCCGGAGGTCCGAGAACATCGGAGCGGCCGCGCCTCTGCCGGTGTTGGTTTGATCCTGAAAGTTGGAAGGCGGGACGTTGATCCGTCGTCCATCCTTCTTGAGTGTGTATGCCGAGAGAAAATCGACTTTCTGGAGCCGATCGCTGAAGGTCACCGCAACCTGATTCGCGTCCGAGATGCCCTGTTCGGTCAATACCTTCATCGCCCAGCTTTGTTCTTCGACGTGAGTGCCGTCGGGATTCACATCGTAGTGCGCGCGGTACCATTCATACTTCGTAAACCCCTGGAACGGTTCCGGGTTGGCCTGCTCGGCCCGCGCCGCCGGCGAAACAAGCAATAATATGCAAACGGCCATCAGGACTCCGAGGTATGACCGGTGGTTAGCGGTTTCATTCACGACAATTTCTCCGGCGTCGAAAGCTCAGGATCACTTGCGAGGTCGGCAGCAAGCGTAATCTAACGCTCGATACCGCGCGAGCGTACCCGGGGTTTCATCCTCAGAGACGACGTGTACTCCTGCCCCGTTGTCTGACACGGGGAAGGATGGCAGGAGGGGGGTTGCCTAGCCGCCGAAGCCCAAATCCTTGAGGCTCTTGCGCGCTTCCTCCGCGCGGTCGCGATGCACCATCAGGCGCGCCAGGATCGCGACGGTCGAACCGAGCATCCGCGAGCCGTCGCCGTCGAAGACCCAGCATTCGAAGCCCGCCTCGGAGAGCAGGTCGTAAGCCATCTGCACCTGCGTCGAATCGATAGCCGTGAAAACTTCCTCGAGTTCGTCGGGCGCAAATTGCTGCTGTTCGGCCATCGCGGGTGTCCTCTTTTCGTGAAGCTTGAGTCATTCACCGGCGGCGCCGCTTTGTGGCGCTGCCATGATGCCTCTGATTCGATTGTAGATGATGGCGGCGGCGCCCGCGATGATTAAAAATGCGAGCACGCCGTCGAAGCGATGAAACCACGGCGCGAGGTCTTCCCAATGCTGCCCGAGCTTCATCCCCGCGTACGCCAGGATCAGACACCACAGATACGACCCCGCCAGCGTGTAGATCGTAAACGGCAACAGCCGCATCCGCGCGACTCCGGCGGGAAACGCGATAAAGGTGCGGACCACGGGCAACAGCCGGCTGATGAACACGGCGGGCGATCCCCAGCGCGCGAAGAACCGGTCAGCCATTTCGATTTCGTGCGGCGCGATCAGCACGAAGCGTCCGTACTTGAGCAGAAACCATCGCCCGCCGCTCGCGCCGATGTAATATGCAACGTACGAGCCCAGGAGGCATCCGACTGCCCCCGCGATCGCGACCGGCTGCAAACCGAAGCGTCCGGTATGCACCAGGTAGCCGGAAAACGGCATGATGACTTCCGATGGAAACGGGATGCATGCGCTCTCGATCGCCATCATCAGGACCACG
This sequence comes from Binataceae bacterium (SeqCode), assembly GCA_049281755.1. Taxonomy (GTDB): domain Bacteria; phylum Desulfobacterota; class Binatia; order Binatales; family Binataceae; genus JBARDN01. Next base: position 3,425 of record JBAPSR010000210.1, on the reverse strand, counting down.
CCGCCGTATCCGAGCGACGAAATCGTCGCGATAATAAACGCCGAGACACCGGCGAGCAGCTTGTCGATCATCTGGTCAGCTTCCCTGTGGCGCGCCCCGGCTCTCCATCGAATTGAGCGTGCGCCGGGTCCGGAATAGATCCGCGTTCGAGGGTGCCATTTCGATTGTGGCAAAGCGAGTGCCCGGCGGTTGCCCGGCGGCGCGCATTTGTCGTAAACTCCCGTTATCGATTACTGCATATATGTTGAACGATAAAGCCGATACAGTGATTTAGACAACCCAAAGAGGATGACGCCATGGCCAAGGATACGCTCAGCATCACCGACAATCGCACCGGCAAGAGCTACGACATCCCAATCGAAGAGGGCGGCGTCATCCGGGCCGCCGCGCTGAGGCAAATCAAAACCTCGGCCGACGATTTCGGCCTGATGTCCTATGATCCGGCGTTCATGAACACGGCGTCGTGCCGCAGCCGGGTCACGTTTATCGACGGCGACAAGGGGATCCTGCGCTACCGCGGCTATCCGATCGAGGAGCTGGCGGAAAAGAGCAACTACCTCGAGACCGCCTATTTGATCGTCAAGGGCGAGCTGCCCGACCGCGAGCACTACCTGCGCTGGGAGCACAACATCAAGATCCACACGATGGTCCACGAGAGCATCAAGACCTTCATGGAGGGCTATCGCTACGACGCGCATCCGATGGGGATGCTGGTGGGGACGGTCGGAGCGCTCTCGACGTTTTATCCCGACGCGAAAAATATCCACGACCTCGAATCGCGCCGGCTCCAGACTCGCCGCCTGATCGGCAAAATTCCCACGCTCGCCGCATTCGCCTATCGGCATACGCGCGGGCTGCCGTACGTTTATCCTGACAACGATTTGAGCTACACCGGAAATTTTCTCTCGATGCTCTTCAAGATGACCGAGCTCAAGTACAAACCCAATCCGGTGCTCGAGCGCGCGCTCGACGTGCTCTTCATCCTGCACGCCGACCACGAGCAGAATTGCTCTGCCAACGCGATGCGCGCGGTCGGCAGCTCGCAACCCGATCCGTACGCGGCGGCCGCGGCGGCGGTTGCGGCCCTATACGGTCCGCTGCACGGAGGCGCCAACGAAGCGGCGATTCGCGGGCTGATGGAGATCGGCTCGGTCAAAAATATTCCGGCATTCATCAAGGCGGTGAAAAACAAAGAGCGCCGCCTGATGGGCTTCGGGCATCGCGTTTACAAGAACTACGATCCGCGCGCGAAGATTTTGAAGGAAATGGCCGAGCAGGTGTTCGAGGTCACCGGGCGCAACCCGCTGATCGATATCGCGGTCGAGCTCGAACGAATCGCGCTGCAGGACGACTATTTCATCGAGCACAAACTCTATCCCAACGTCGATTTCTACTCGGGGATCATCTACCAGGCGATGGGCTTTCAGATGGAGATGTTTCCGGTGCTGTTCGCGATTCCGCGCACCTCAGGATGGATGGCGCAGTGGGCCGAGATGGTCCGCGACCCCGAACAGGCCATCGCCCGTCCGCGCCAGGTCTATATCGGCGAGCAAACCAGGCACTACACCGAAATCGACGCGCGGCCCAAACCGACGATGCGCGAGGACGCGGTCAGCGAGGCTATATAGGGGTCGCGGCGCCGCGGCCGAAGGCTGTGCGTACATACGCATCCAAAGTGAATACTTGACAGAATAGGGGTAGCGTAAAATGGCTCCGCTTGCTAAAAAAGGGTAGGAATGTATTAGGTAGAGGGGGGCGTGAAACCTAATCACGGGGCAGGAAGAATTTTTATGGAAAGGCACGGCGAAACCCGGATCCGGTATTTGAACATCGACGAGATGTTCATGAGGATCGACAAACTCCGTACCGAGCGCGAGCTAGTCGAGGCGCAAGCTGCTCAAAGCCCTGATTATGTTGCACAATTTGAGGCTTGGGCACTCGCGGAATCTCAGGCAACCCCTTCGCTACAACCCGCGCAGGCATCCAATTCGGTCGAGATCGCACCCAAATCGGCCGGCACCGCGAGCTTTTCGGACCCGAACTACGTCTGGATGGGCGACGATATGGCGGTGCATCTCGAAGCCGCCGATCCGTCCGAACTGGACGACGACGCGGAGCTTGACGGCGACACCGCCCGGAACCAGCCGTGGCGCGACGCACCGACGGGGTTTCTCGCGAAGTGGGGCCTCGAGCGTTACGCGCTGGGCGCTACGGCGGTCGGAATCATTGCATTGATCATCGCGGGGACCGCTTTTCGCACCGGTCCCAACGATACGATGAACAGTCTGGCGATGGCGAATCTGTCGGCCGGCCGCGATCCGTACCACGAAGTCGCTACCGACGAAAACGTGACTGCGATGTCCACGGGGCAGATCGAAGTCGCGGCAATTTCGCCCCGGCGTCAGGCGCCTACTCCCGATGAGGTTGACGAGCGAGTCCATCAGGCGCTCGCCGATCAGGGTTTCTTTGATATCGGCGTATCCGCGGGCAGCCGCGGCGACATCTATCTTGCGGGCGACGTCTACAGCATGGACGAAGCCAAGTACGTGATGGCGGTCGCGCGTCATGCGACTCATGCGGCCAGCGTATTCTTCCTCCATCCGGATGTGCTTCCAGCACAGGGGCCGGCCTATTTCGGTGCGGCGGCGGATGACGCGCCTGCGGTCTGGGGAGCGAAGATCTCTTACGTAGCAATCGGCTCTCCGGCATACATGGCCGGCGTGCGCGCGGGCGACGTGATTCGTGGGTTCGACGGCAAGATGGTCGCCGATCCGGATGAACTGCAAAAGGCGGTGTCGGCGCATCAGCCCGGCCAGAGAATCCAGATCCGGGTCTGGCGCGATAACGCCAACCAATTCCTGGTAGCGCGCCTGTCGACGATACCTAAAACCGAGGTCGCGATGCGCTAGTTTTAACGCGTAATTAAGGTGCCTTTAAGAAGCCGCGCCGATGCGCCCGCATCAGCGCGGCTTTTCTTTCCGCCCTATGCGCGATCCTTGTAGTGGGGTTTGCGTTTCTCGACGAAGGCGCGCGCGCCCTCTTCGATATATCCCGCGCGCACGCATAGCACCTGGTTGCGATCTTCCATCGCGATCGCCTGTTCCAGGCTGCCCGCATCGACGCTCGCCCACAGGCATTCCTTGGTCATCCGCAGTCCCAGCGGTGAGGTCTCGGTCATTTCGAGCGCGAGCTTTGCGGCGGCAGCGTCAACCTCGGCGTCCGGATGCAGTTCCGAAACCAGTCCGGTGGCCAGAGCGCGTTGCGCGTTGATGAAGCGTCCCGTCAGCATCAACTCGGCTGCGACCGCCGTTCCGACCGCGCGCGGCAGATGGTAGCTGACCCCCATGTCGCAGGCGCTAAGGCCGATTCGGATAAAGGCCGCGTTGAAGCGCGCCGACTCGCCGGCGATTCGCGCGTCGCACGCC
>JBAPSR010000209.1:0-5666 GCA_049281755.1 Binataceae bacterium (SeqCode) | reverse complement strand
CATATAGAGGCCGACCGGCTGCCATCCGGTGGTTCCCCGGATGTCGGCGGACATGATCCCATCTTCCATGATCGAGACGCTCGCGCCGGTAGCCTGCGTCCCAACGTTCTCGGTGCGGACCTCCGCCGTGATGTGATACCAGCCGGGCTGCAGCGACAGCGCCTGCATCCAGCGCGCGTCGTTGGCCTTGAGCGCGGCGACCTTGAGCTCGCCGGGGCCGCCGGCGTCTGGATGGGTCCAGTCATAGGAAAACGCGTCGGGATCGTTGAGCCACGCCTCGGTGCGCCAGTCGTCGGGCTGATGCTCCGAGCCCTTGGAGAGATCGCCGTTGACGAGCAGGTTGGTCGCGGCTGCGCGCGCGGGTGACCGCGCGATCAGCATCAGCAGAACTGCCAGCGCGGCGATGAGTATCGCGCCGCATGATCTTTTCTGATAGCTACTCGGCGTCATCGCGATCAAATCCAGTTCCGGACCGTACCGGCCTCTTGTAGCCACATCCGCGAATAGTAACCCGCGCGTTCAATAGGCATTCCGGTCCATATCGGGAAATAGTAGATGAACAGGATAATCGCGGTCGCACAGAAGATCGTACAGACATATTTTCCCGGATACGACGCTCCCATCCGGCCGGAGACAACGTTGTAGGCGAGCAACAGGTAACCTGCGAACAGCGCGGGCACCGCGATCGATCCCCATCCCCATCCGAGCCCCAGGATAAACGCCGGCACCAGCGTGAACATCAACGCCAGATGCACCCACGGCTCGGCGTAGTCATTCCAGCATTGTGCCAGCAGCCATCCGAGCGCGACGTAACCGATGTAAACCGAGCCCATGTAGTGATACAGGAACAGGGTGCGGCCGATCGGAATCCAGATAGCCAGATAGCCAAGATAGCCAATCACCAGAAAGCTGCGTTCCAGCCGCGGACGCTCGAACGCGTCGACGGCAGTGATCGTGATCGCTGTCAATGCGCCCCACCATAGAATCGGATTTCCACCGCCCCAGATCGTCTCGACCTTGCCGACTTTTGGAAAATTCTGCCAGTACGCAATCGGCCGCAGCATCATCGGCCAGCTCCACCATTTTGACGAGTATGGATGCGTAGCGGTCGAGACGCTCTTTTCGTAGCCGATTATATCTTTGTAGTACTGGAAAAGGTCCTGTATCCCGCCCCACCATCCGAGATAGTAATGCGGCAGGAACGTGCCGATATAAAAGATCGATGCGACTCCTCCTGTGAGCAGGATCGCACCGGTGATTCGCTTGTCGCGCCGGGTAAGCGAGGGCTCGGTCGCCAGCACCCAGACGAGGAAGCCCATCACCAGCAGGAATGTGACCGCGGGTATCATCAGCTTGGAGCCTACGCACAGTCCGAGAGCCGCTCCCAGGAGCACCAGCAGCCTGCGCCGCGCGGCCACTCCCGGCGTATCGACGATACGAAAGAAAATCAGGTACGACACCGCCGCCAGCGTCAGGTAGGTGATATCGATCACGGCAATTCGCGAATCGACCAGGTACATTCCATCGAGCAGCACCGCACCCGCTCCCAGAGCGCCAGCCAGCCGCGAACGCGTCATCCGGCGGCCGAGCAGGTAGGTCACGCCGACCAGTATCGTTCCCAGACAAGCGTTGCCGACGCGCCAACTCCACGAATGATCTCCGAATAGCCAGATACCGAGCGCGATCACGAGCTTTGCCAGCGGCGGATGCGGATCGAGAAACCGCTCGCCGTGCAGGTAGTTGCGCGCCTGGCCGACGAAATGAACTTCGTCGAAAACGATCTCGTTCGGATGACCGAGGTGCCAGAAGCGCGTCAGGATCGCGAGAGCGAGCAACCCCGCGACGATGACGGTATCGCGATTGATCCACTCAAGCGGCGCGCCGCGCGGCTCGACGCGCGCCTGGGCGGGCCGCGGCGGAAAGAAGCGAAGGAAGATCTCGTGCGCGCTCAACGACTCGCCTGCGGACGCACCGTCGAGTCTGACCGCGCCGTAATAGACCGATGCACCCAAAATCAGCACGTTGGCCGCCGACGCCACCATCGCAAAGGTGTCGCGCGAGTCGAGGAACACGACGGTCTGCAGCGTGTGCAGGACATAGGCGAGATTGAACAGGGTCGTGAGCGAGAGCACTGCGAACACCGCCAGCATCTCGGTGGATTCGAGCGCGAGCGGGATCGAGAAGACTAGCGCCGGGTAGAGGTAGCGCTCATGCATTCGCGGCGCGACCATGAAAAATCCGAACACCGTGATGAATGCCGCGTACACCATCGTTTGCATGTTGCGTTTGCGCCACAAAATCCATCCGACGAAAGCATACAGGGGTACGAGCAGAGACATCCCCAGGGCGAACCATGAAATTCCCGCGACGGTTCCCGTATCCTGCTGCCGAAGGCCGCCCAGCAGCGCGATCAGGTTGAACGCGTTGACCGAAGTCTCGTGATAGTACGCGGCGGTCGAGGTGTAGAGAGCGAGAATCCAGTTCCACGGATGGCCAATCTGGAACGGCGCGATTCCGATGATAAACACCGCCAACCCGACCAGCCCGACCCTGACCCATCGCCACACCGGCGTCTCGAGCATCGTCCACCACGCCAGCGGCGGCAGCAGCATCAGCCCCTGCGGCTTGACCAGCACCGAGATCGCGGCCATCGCCCATCCGATTTCGTACTGCTCGTCAAGAATCGCGATTACGCTGAGCCACATCGTGAAGGTCAGCACCGAGTCGCTCTGGCCCCAGACCACAGTGTCGAACAACAACGCGGGATTGAGCGCGACCATCAGCATCGCGGCGTACGCGATCGAGGGACGCGAGGTGCGGCGCACGAACGCAAAGATCGTGAAGGCGAGAAAAAAGTCCGCCACGATCGCCGGGCTCTCGACGATTACGCGCAGCGTGTCGCCGGTCGCATGCACCAGGCCGGCGATCAGGCCCGCGACCCACAGCGCGTAGAGATAGCCGGGGGGATAGTCGAGAAAGTACCCCTGCTGATAGGTGTGCGCGGGACCAAGACTCGAGATCTGCAGCGCCCACGCCTGGTAACTGCCGACATCGGGCCCGAACCCCGGAAAGAACGGCAGCATCGCGGTCTTTATCACCGCCAGCGCCGCCAGGCCGATAAGCGCGGAATCCAGACCCGCCTCGTCGTCGCCGCCCAGCGATCCGACGCCGAGCGCGAACGCATACGCGACGATCGCCAGCAGCACGATCGCCGCGAAGAAGCCGATAAGCTTGCCGTCCGGACCGCCCGTGTTGGCGGGCGATGCGCCCAGCGTAAGCAGCGCCATCGCGGCCAGCGCGACCCGCGTCCAGCCCCGATTCGATGCGCGAGACGCGCGCGTGTCCTCCCTATTCATCACCGCCAGTTCATCGCCAGGTGCGTCAGGTTGCTCAAGACTCAGTACATCGCCGAAGGAGTTGCGCGCATGTTGGCGCCGCCCGATACCATACCGGAGATGGACACCCTGATGAACAGGGTGCTGGCGCACAGGTTTCCGCGCATCCTATGATGCCGTCAGGACCGCATCGCTTCCGGAGGTTTTCGCCGCATGGATTTGATTCATACCGTCTATGAACCCGCCGGCGCGGGACCACATCCTGCGATTATCGCGATGCACGGATGGGGCGCGAGCGCGCTCGATTTGATCGGTTTGGCGCCATACATCGCCGGCGGAAAGTTCATGGTCATTTGTCCGCAGGGTGCGATTGAAGTTCCGGTCGGGCCGACGCGGGGCTACGGATGGTTCCCGATTCGGATGGGCGGCGCACCGGATCGCGACGCGATCGAGACCGCAGGCAAAGCGGCAGCGCGCTTTGTCGATTCCGCGCTCGAGCGCTATCCGATCGATCGGCGCAAGCTGGTGGTCCTGGGCTTCAGCCAGGGCGGATACATGGCCTACACGCTCGCGATGACGAATCCGGCGCGCTATGCGGCGCTGGTTGCGTTATCGACCTGGTTTCCGCCCGACCTGAAGGACGCGGTGACGGACCGCGCGGCGCTCGAGCGGCTGCCGACGATGGTTCAGCACGGCCGCGGCGACGATATGATCGAAATTGCGCGTGCGCGAACCTCGGTCGAGAATCTGCGCGAGCTGCGCGTGCCGCTGATTTACAAAGAATACGACTGCGGACACGAAATCACGGCGGACGGACTCGAGGACTTAAGCGAGTTCCTGAGCTCGAAAGTAATTTCTCCGATCCTGAGCGCATGAGCGAAGAGCGGGAATTTGCGCGGCTGGCAGCGGTCGTGCGCGAGCTGCGCGAAAAATGCGCGTGGGATCGCGAGCAGACGCTGGCAGGCTCTTCGCGCCACCTGATTGAAGAAGCCTACGAATCGGCAGACGCGGTCGCGTCGGGCGACAGCGCGGATATCAGCGAAGAACTCGGCGACCTGATGGTCCAGGTCATCTTCTCATGCACCATCGCCGCGGAAGCAGGCGCACTGGACCTCGCAAACGTGCTGACCCGGGCCGCGGACAAGCTCATCCGGCGTCATCCGCACGTCTACGGCGACGTCAAGGCGGAAACCTCCGCGCAGGTGCTGCTCCAATGGGACAAAATCAAGGCGCAGGAAAAGGCCGGCAAGCGCGGCGCAAACGCGTCGTCGCTCGCTGACAGCGGACGCGCGCTGCCTGCGCTGATGCGCGCAGAGAAGCTGGGTGAAAAGACGCGCCGCCTCGGGATGGACTGGGCCGACGCGCGCGCGGTGCTGGCGAAGGTTCGCGAGGAACTCGAGGAAGCCGAGAACGCGCTCGCACGCGGAGACCTGGCGATGCTGTCGGAAGAGCTCGGCGACCTGATGCTCGCGGCCGCGAACGTGCCGCGCTTCATCGGCACCAATCCAGAAGAGGTTCTACGCCGCGCCTGCGACAAGTTCATCGCAAGATTCGCCAATGTCGAACACCTGGCCGCGGCCCGAGGCCTCGACCTGAAAACGATGTCGTCTGAGCAGGTAGAATCGCTCTGGCAGGAAGCGAAGAAAATTTTGCCGGTCGAAAGCTAGGCCTCTCGGACATACACTTCCTTCACCAAGTTCCACGCAACGGCGAGTTCGGCCAGCGCCTTGGCGGGCGTGCGGCCAAAAGCCGAGACGTTGGGCAGTTCCGCAAAGTGCGCGACGTAGTCGCCCTGATCGTCAAGAAACATTTCTACCGCATAGCCGTTAAACGGATCACGTGCGGTTCTCGCTGGAACGGGAATCTTTCGCATGGTTCTCGACGGTTATTCCGCGCCTCTACCGGCAACGTCGAAAGCGAACGCTAGTCGCGGATGCCGAAGCGAGGGCCGCCGGCTTCTTGAGGAAGGTCGTCTTTGATCTCCAGCCACGGAACTTTTGAGTCAACCATGTAGTGAACTTCTCCGATCCTCCACGGATCGGTGTCGAGCGTGCCGAGACGAAAGCCGAGCACTGCGGGTGCAGCCTCGTTGCGTTTATAGATCGGTGAGCCGCAACAGCTCGCAAAAAATCGCTGAAAGCCCGCGCTCGATTCCCAGCTTGAGAGAAGTTCCTTTCCGGAGATGATCAACAATTCGGAGGCCTTTACTCCGGCGGTCGTTCCGAAGCTCGAGCCCGAATGCTTTCGGCATCGCCAGCAATGGCAATAGGTGATCGGCCCGAGCAGCTCTCCGTGAATCTCGTAACGTATGCGGCCGCAAGCGCAGGAACC
>JBAPSR010000208.1:0-3889 GCA_049281755.1 Binataceae bacterium (SeqCode) | reverse complement strand
CGATCAGGGTGACTAACGAATTGCGGAGCCATTTGCGTGGATAGGGCTCGATGCAGGTAACGGTGCATCCCGTTTCATTGCGCGCGATAGCTTGTAGCATACAGTAGGTCGAGACTCCCGAACCTACCTCAATGATGCGTTTGGGCTTGAGACTGCGAACAACGCAATGAAGCGCTTCCGCTTCGATATATCCGTAGCCGGGGCCACAGTCAGTTGAAACGGCGGTCTTATAATATGGGTTTCCTTCGACCTCATTTGCGAACGGTCCGCAAATCTTGCAGAACTGGGTGACCTGCCGATCCAGATCGATCTCAACTCCTATAAGATGCGAAGGCTTGGCCCAAAGATCGACGGTCTCCGCTAGCCGCCTAATATCAGGAAACCCGATATAGTAGTGATTAGGAAGGACGACGACTCCGAGCCGGAGTCCGAGTTTGTGAAAGGAGAAGAGCATCTCCTTCGCCCGATTCTTTAGCTTTCGCTGAATCGACATCGCTACGCGCGGTTAATCGAGTGCGAGCTCATGGCGACCGGAAGATAGGCAGCGGCTGTACTCCGGATGCTCGAAGCGATGGTCCACATAAATTTGCTGATGCCAATAACGCGGTGCCGCCTGGCCGAACGAGCAATTCGCGGGCGAAAGAAACGCATCGCCGCGCGACCTGTTGTAGTCCGCGATCGCCGCGCGCTCGCCATTGCGCTCACAATAGAGATTGTCGATAGAGCCGATGATGTCGTCGAACCAGCACCAGACCCGCGGTATCCGCTCCGGGACGTCGAGGATCGCCAGAGCGGCGGCGGTGGAACTATACATATCGAGATCGAACATAACGGCGCCCAGGGGAGCCGACGGATCGGGTCGGAAGCCTGGGACGGTATCGCGCACGTCGCCGATTTTCAGCGTTGCGCGCGAGCCCACGCGATCCCTCAGCCGCGCGATGTCCATCGCAAACGAGCCGGCGGGCCATACATAAGGTAGATCGCGATAGTCCTGGCTCGGCGGCAGCCCCGATGCGCTGTCGAATCCAAATATCGCGACTGATACTCCGGTTAAATGCGTGACCTCGGCAGCGTGATCGCACAGATTGAGCAGTCCATTGCCGCCGGCAACACCCATCTCGGCCACGGAGATCGCGCGATAACCGAGCGCGCGGGCCTGCAGTGCAGCGCCATAGAGACACCATCCGTACCAGGGCCGCTCGACCGCCTCGAGTTCGAGCCGGGCCGCGTAATTGCCGATCCGCAGCCGGCGTACGATCGAGCGAACGATCCGCGCGCGATATGGTTCGGGATATGCGGCGGCATGGAGGAGTCTGGCTAGCATCGGTTTGGTGGAAGGCCGCGCATCCCCACACTAGGTATCGCAGTCTTCATGGTTTCGGCTTCTCCGCGACGATCGCAATGCTCAGATACGGCTGCATATGGCGCGGCAGCCAGCGCAGGCAGTCATAGATCATCGGGACGCGCTGAATGAACACCGCCGCCACCGCACAAAAACCTTGAAACTGCGCGCCATTTGAATACGCGCCAAGGGAACGCTCGGATTCTCGAGCGCACATGTTCTTTGCACACGAGGGCGGATAGTTGACGGCGCCCGGCGCTCATTTCCGCGCAAAAACCGCGACGCTCGAGGCGGTGCGATAGAGGTTTGCGCCGGCGGGACTTGTGTTGAGCTGATGGATGATCGGGAATTTGGCTCTGACGAGGGGCAATGAACTGAAGATCGAATAACTATAATAAACTCCATCACCTTCGGAATACTCGTACCCTTTGCCTCTGCTCTTTATGAAATTCGCGATTGGCCATAGCCCGGTTGCGTGAAGCATCTGCTTCAGGCTTCTCGAGAGAAACGAGCCTTGGCCAAAATTGTTGCCGTCGGAGAGAAACACGCCCAGTGCGGCGACCCGCGCCATCTCGCCGGCGGCTCGCTGGTGATCGCGGATATGATGCAGCGCGCCGAATTCGCATACGATGTCGAATGAGTTGGCGTCGCCGGCAAGTCTAAGGGCGTCGCCTGCGACGAGACAGTCTCTGGACACCCCTTGCGCATACGCGCGCTCGCGGAGTTCCGCGACCGGTTCGATTCCCAGAAGACTCAACTTCGGGTGGCGCCCCGCGAGGAAGCGCAGCGCACGCCCGGTGCCGCTTCCGATATCGAGCACAGATTGCGCGCCGGTGTATTCGATGATCGACGAAAGCCACCACAAGGCGAAGAAATGCGCGTCGCCTTCATGGAGGTGCGACTCATCATATGCGGACGCAGTCTTCGAATAGTAAGCGCGCTGAAGCTCAGTTTCGTTCATGGATTTCAATGTGATCGCGCGCCTGCTCAACGCGGAACATCGCCAGCCATCGCGATGATTTTTTCCAGCACGGGAGCGAAAACCTGCTCGTAGTTATACTTCGTTTCGTGCGCGCGCCGCGCCGCGAGGCTCATTGCGATATAGCGTTCGCGGTCGGCCAGGATGTACTCGATTGCGCGCGCGATTGATGCAGGATTCTCAGGATCGGCGTACGCGATCCATTCGTCATTCGCGAAAAACTCGCGAAAGCTCTTTCGATCGGGCACAACAACCGGTAATCCACATGCGGCATACTCGAACAGCTTCATCGGGGTCGAACCGGAGTATTCCCAATTCCAGTTCACCGGCTTGTAGAGCACGAGCCCCACCGCGCTTTGCGAGAAGAGCTTCATCCGATCCCGATCGGTTAGCCAACCCTTTAATTCGACGCGTCCGGCGCATGTTGTGGAGATTTCGGCCTCGAGGGTGCGCGAGAAATCCGCGGTGTAATAGCCGATGAGCTTGAGTACAAAGGGAACTTTAGCCATCGCTGCGGCCCGAATGGCTTCGATCTGTCCGTTCGACTCTCCCATCGAACCCATGTACAGAACGGTGCGGCCCGCGAAGCGGCGCATCGCCAGCTCCGGCCAATCGCAGGGCAGGGCGTAGAAGGCCTCGGCAGCGCCGTTGGGCACGATGAGCGCTGGGCGCGAGTCGCCGGTGGCATCAAGCCAGACTCGCGCGCGGTACTTTTCAGGAAAAACCACGAATGCGGCCCGACGTCCCACTCGAATCGCATAACGAATCAGCCAGGATTGAAACGAAGCCATCGGGAGCCGCTCAAGCGGCGGCAGGTCGTGGCAATGGAACACGATCGGGACCGTACGGCTCGCAAGCGCGGTCGCGGCAAATCCCATCACGTCGTATGCGTAAACCAGCCGCGGGTGGAGACGCCGGATCGCCCGACGTATCGCGAACGCAAAGCGGGTGTACTCTACGACTTTAGCCGGTGACGTTGCCCTATAGGTCTGCTCGATGGTCCTGAGCGGCCCAACGCGATCGATTCGCACCCCCGGTGGCCAATCGGCCGCAGGACCGACGGTGTTGCGTGCCAAGATAGTGACACTGAACTGACTCGCCATCTCGCGCACCGCGCTGACCGTGACCGGGTAATGGTCCGGGTTCGAGTACATCACGACCAGCAGTGGCGGGCGCGCGCACGCTCCGGGAGTGACGGGCGGCAGAGACTCGGCGCTACTGCGCTGTGGCAACGATATGGCCATATTCGGATATGCGGCTGACGAGAACGCCGTCGGGCGACTCGACGCGATAACCGGCGCCGGTTAGCAGATCAAGAATCGAGTCGCTGGTCGTCCCGAGAGCTTCCCACGCGAACGGATGGACCTCGACGAAGATCGCGCGGGGGCGACGCGCCGGATCTCCGAGCAGCGCATGGGCTCCGCGCAAGACTGGCTCCTCGTAGCCTTCGACGTCGATCTTGAGCAAGTTCACCCGCGAATCGGGAAACACGCTATCGAGCGTAACCATCGGGACGCGAATCGACGCGTCCGATGAATCCGCGACGTTCGCGACGTGCGATTCCATCC
>JBAPSR010000207.1:0-1819 GCA_049281755.1 Binataceae bacterium (SeqCode) | reverse complement strand
CTATGCCGCAAAAGCTGGACGTTTGTTCCGCGATCCGGATATCGCAATCGACGTCAAGAATGAAGCGCGAGTGCATCTTTGGTACGAACAACATTTCGGGTACAAAATCGCACCGTACGCATCGGTAGAGCACGCAATCAGCACGTGGCCGACGACGCCGACCAGCGTAGCGATTACCACCGGGACCGACGGGATTCTCAGGCTCTGCGCGCCTTTTGGACTGAACGATCTCCTCGGCCTGATCCGGCCGAATAAAACTCAGATCACCAAGCAGATATACCAGAAGAAGATCGCACGCTGGATCGGCCTTTGGCCTCGCTTACACATCCTGTCATGAGAACAGTAACAAACGGTCGGAAGGCTTGCGCTTGATCGATGACGGTGGTTGAATCGGAGGTCGTGCAAAGTAGCGTTAACGAAATCGGCTAAGGATTGATCATTCGCGTGGGCTTGATTTTGCGGAAACTACTGGGCAGGCATCGCGAGGCTTGGTTGCTGGCGAGTATGCTCCTCCCGTTCGCACTCCTCGCGGTTGAGGCTCGTGCGCCTGCCGCGATCGCGCAGGATCGTCCGCTGGACTACTCGCATGCTCCGGTCTGTCCCGCTGGATATTTCTATTCGCTTCAAGTGGTGAGATTATTTTCGAATTTCTGGCCGATCGGGATGGGTCCGAAGCCAGACGAAGTGGGCATTCCGATCGTTTGTCCCTCACCACCAACCGGCTACGTGCCCGACGCGCGAGTCTCCTGCCCGGCTGGGGAGCCGGAGCCCATCAGAATGAAGGTCCTCGCAAGTGGCGCTGGCGAGCAGTATGCGTGCATCTGCGCAAGCGCGCCTTGGGGACAGATGACTCCGTATTACGGTGATCTTCCCCAGGCCTGTCGGGATTGGCGAGCGCTTTCGATTGCTCAACAGAAGGAACGCAAGCTACTCCTCCAGCAGCGAATAGCTGAGCTCGATAAAAAAGCTGATGACGGGGTCTCGGTCACGGCAGTTGGAGCCAAGGGCTTTGCCGCGATGGCCTGGCGGCAAGATCAGTCCCCGACGATTCCGATGAATCGGTTGCCGCCCGGCGAGGACGAACTAAAACGAGTTACTCGCGACCTGCCGCTTGGATGCGATAACGTTCGCCCCGCGCGATTCTTACCGGCCAACGATGGATTCGTCTTCGACTGCAACGTTCCCGGGAATTAAGTTTCCTTCACTTCTGAATCACCACGCGACTGAGTAAGGTTCGATTCGTCGAAGAGCGGGGCATTTCGCACCGAGCCAGAGCGTTGTCTGGCGAATTGCGGGGGCGCGCAGATCGGCGAGTACTTGTAGATCCGGGTCGCTCCGATATTGCTCGAATGCTCTTATCCGCGAAGGTGACAGCGTGCCAGTGGCACCTCCCGGGAGGGGGAGGGAATCTGCAGGCGCACCATGTGTATCTGGACTCTCTACGTTGACCGCCCAGGTGCGAGAGCTTCGAAGGCGCGCATGTCGGGCGCGATTGTGCGGTCGAGCGAGGTTCCTTCGGCCGCCACGACGGTCAGGCTGACGTGCGCCGCGCCGGCTTTGTAATGCGCGGCGACGCGATCGCGAATCGCCGTTTCGTTGCCCCACGCGATTAGGCCGTCCACGATACGATCGCTCCCGCCGTCGGCGAAATCCGCGTCGGCGAAGCCCATCGCGCGGAAGCTCGCGAGATAGTTGGGAAGAGTCAGATAGAACGCGAGAACCTTGCGCGCGGCGCGTCGCGCCTTGCCCGGATCGGGCTCGAGCAGCGCGACTTGCTGGATGCAAATCCACTTGCTCGGACCCATCGACGCGCGCATCC
>JBAPSR010000206.1:0-26982 GCA_049281755.1 Binataceae bacterium (SeqCode) | reverse complement strand
TCTCCGCGATGACGCAGGACCATGAGCGCTCAACTGGTCCGTGGCAGAGCGAGTCACTCGCAATTCCGCAGATTTTCACACTGACCGCGGGCGCTTTGGCACGCGCGCGCAAGCTCGCCGCGGGGATAATCGTCGACCCGGCGCGGATGCGCCAGAACCTCGACGCGACTCGCGGCCTGATCATGGCCGAGGTGCTGGCAACGATTCTGACTCCGGCGATGGGCCGCGCTGGCGCGCATCACGCAGTCTCCCGCGCGTGCGATCGCGCTCGCGATGAAAATCGCGCGCTGGGCGACGTCGTCGCGGACGATGCCGAACTCGGACGCCATCTGTCGCGTGAGGAGATCGAACGCGCTATGGACCCCGCGCGCTACCTGGGCTCGGCTGGCGTCTTCGTCGATCGCGTCGTAGCGCGTCTCGCCACGCTGAAATAACCCGCGCCCGCTCTCGGCTTCTGCCAGGGAGCCGCCATGCGCCCGCCCGCCTGTGCCCGCTTGAACACATCACAGTGGGCAAAAATCTGCTTACAGTACGTTTGTCCTACTTGACAGATTGTAGGATTACCTGAACAATGGCGAGTTATGGGAACGCTCCGCTCAGTCACCGCCGCGCGCGTCAATCGGCCCATCACGGCCGCGGACGGTACCGAATCAGCACTCACGCTGCTGCCGCTGCCGTGCCCGGACCCTTGCGAAGAGCTTTCGCGCGCAGCACTGAGCCCGCACGCGCATCGATGCGCCAGTTGCGGCGCACGCTACCGATGCACCGGTGCCGGCGAAACCGGGTTCTGCACCCCGGTTTGCGCACCCTGCCACTGGATTGAATTAGGCGCCCAGCTAGCCACTTACCGGGCTATCGTTTCCGAGCTGGAGCAAAAACGCCGTCAAATCGAAAGATCCACCGGACGCACGGAGTGCCTGCAGGCGCTGGAAAACAAGCGTCGCCGCACTCCCCTTGGCGCGGCGCTCCCGAACCGCAAGCGTCCGATTGAAGATGGTGCGACTCAGGAATGAGTCGCATTAGTTAAACGACGTTGACGCGTTCGACGGCTCCTCATGGCCGTCGCGCGCAATTGGAATGAATGGAACTGGAACGCTGATAGCAGCGGCATCAAGGAGGGCACGGCAAGTCATGGGCAACGCTACATTCGGGGAAGTCATTCGCGAACGCCGGAGGCAGATGGATCTCACTCAGCGAGAGGTGGCGGATCGCGTTGGCGCCTCGACGCCCTACATCGGCCATCTGGAGTCGGGCAAACGGCATCCGTCGGAGGAAATCGTCGCGCGGTTGGCCAACGTGCTGGGCTTCGATTGCAAGGAACTCTTCTTCCTTGCGAATCCGAAAGCACACGCGATTGTCGCCGCACCGGCGGAGACTTCCGCCAGTTCGGCATGGGAAGAGTTCCGGCGCAGTGAACAACTCCGGACCTCGATGCGCGTGACCTCAGAGGAAATGGAAATGCTCTCGCGCGTTGCCCTGATGGGCGAAGTACGCAGCACTCGCGACTTTTTGTATATCCTGAATACCGTCCGCCAGGCGCTGAATCCTCAATGACGGGCGACGGCGCATCCCCACCTGCGTGGATGACTGCGCCCGCACGCGAGCATCGATGATGCGATTGGTCGATTCCAACGTTCGACGGCAAAAGACCCGCTCCGAGACAGGAAGTGTGTCAGTTCTGCGACAACGCCCTGGACGCGCGTTGCGTTGTGACATCGGCAAAAAAGCCTCGATCTCCACTATTAGTAGGGCGGCAGCGTCAGATACCCATATATTGTACGGCACAAGACTTGCGCTTTGCATTCTGCATTCGATTTACTTGTATCGCCAGTTAGTTCTGATCATACTACTCTCTGATTTTCGGGGAGGATGTCTCGCTTAGAGACAGAGACTTGGTAGCCGTATGAGCGCAGCCCTTATCTCGCCTGATCTTGGAAAACGCATCTCAAGCCGCGGACCGGACGCGATGGCTTCGCGCGAGGTGGACGGCCTGATCTCGCGCCTGCTCGACGAAATCAAGGTGCCGTTCAACTCGATGGGCAAGCGGGTGCTGGCACAGCTTACCGATTTTAAGAAAGTTCTGTCAGCAAACTATCTCGAGGAACCGGCGATGCCGGAGCGGCGCCTGGTGCGGGAACTCGCCCAGGTGATCGACAGCGACATCAAGTCGTACGACGGACGCTGGAAGAACCTCGATAGCCCGGAAGTCATCGACAAGCTGTTTCGCAACTTCGGTCCCCGCGAGATCGAGCTGCGCGCCGAGCCGTATCGGCAGGGCGCCGGACTCTCGCTGCGCGGGTTTTTCTGCCGCACGAGTATCGGAGAAAGCAACAAGTTCGTAATCTTCATCAATACTGCGCATCATCCTGCTGCCGTCGCTGCGACGCTGGGCCATGAACTGGGTCATTACATCTATGGCTCACTGGTGGGAGAGAAAGCCTCGATGACCGCCTTCATGGAGGGCACCTTCTCGAGCCATCTGAAAGAAGGCGACGAGCTGTTTGCCGACAGCCTTGTCGCGCTGGCCGCCTATAGCAAGGAATTGATCACGGAAATCGGCGCGATTGGCGGAGTCACCCCGGGCTCATCGGACGAGCTCTTCCGCCGGATTCGCAAGGCCTACAACCTGATCGGTGCGCGCTACAACGTGAATCTGAAGAATGGAAAAATGCCATCGGCGTGGCGAGTGCGCTACATGACCTCGATGACGCACTTCTTCAAGTTGCGCTGCGCACTGCATCAGTCCGCCGGCCTCTGATACCCGTACATCCAAAAGAGAACGGCGGCAGCGCAACCGTGCATAACACTAAGTTTGCGCCGAAGCTGCATGTATTAGGGGTAATTGCCTCTCGATTGCTCTATTGCCAATATCTAATTGCTGCTAGTCATCAAAAAGTGACAGGCGATAGATTCGGATTTCCAGAAATTCAAGGATAGTCGGAATTGGCACTTAACCGATACACCAGCGTCAAACCCGGCACGTCTGCGTCGACGCATCTGGACTTCATTCGCGGGATGGCTGCGCTAGTCGTCTACGCCACTCACATTCGAGAACTTTTCTATCCGGAATATCATGAGGTTGCTGCGGGCGGCTTCACGCTGAGCGGGTTCTACCTGGTTACGAAGATGGGCCATGCAGCAGTCCTGGTCTTTTTCGTTCTCAGCGGATATCTGGTTGGCGGCTCAGTTCTGAAAGACTTGTTCGCCGACCGATGGAGTTGGAAGAATTATCTGCTCAAACGAGGCACTCGGCTTTACATAGTTCTGATCCCCGCTCTGCTGCTTACGGTTTTTTGGGATGCAACCAGTGCACGCTGGTTCGGCTCATTGCCACTGCCTTGGTTTGATCCAGGTTCGACGTTAATCCCTTCGCATACGGGAATATCAACTTTCGTATGTAACCTGTTTTTCCTGCAGACGATTATCTCTCCGCCGTACGGTAGCGACGGCGCTCTTTGGAGTTTGAGCTGGGAGTGGTGGTACTACATTCTTTTTCCGTGTTGCCTGTTGGCGTTAAAATCCAAGCGCCGCGTCTTATATACCCTTCTCGCAGTGGCAGTTGTCGCACTGGTTGGATGGAAGATAACTCTATATTTCGCGATCTGGATGATGGGGGCGTCGATCGGTCTTTGGCCAGACCATTGGCGTAAACGCTTCAACATTTCGGTACTTCTGATTGCGCTGGTTGGAGCCCTTGTCGTTGACGCTGTGGTCGATTGGAAGATTGGCTCGGACGCATTGATGTTCGTGGCGGATCTGGGTGTAGGTCTGACAACGGCGCTCCTTATTGGAGCTTTGCTAAAGAACACACAAACGAAATCGTCTGGAGCGTATGCCCTGATTTCGCATCGTCTCGCTCTGCTCTCATACACGCTGTATGTTGTGCACGCTCCCTTCCTCGTGTTCATGCGCAATGCGTTCGTAAGAAAGCCGCTTAATCCGACGCTTGCCTCCGTGCCTTTGGTCCTGACCATAGCAGTGCTGGGACTGTTGTACGCTTCTGTTGTGTGGTGGGCGGCGGAAGCCCGAACCGACGATGTCCGTGAGATGATTGGCCGCAAGTTGGGTATTGCGCAGGCGCCCCCAAAGGAACCTCATCCGGCTTTTCAGGACGCCGACCCGGATCCTTTCACAGCGACGCATAGACCGCATCGATCAGCCTGAACGTGCGCGGATCCATCACCGTTTCGGAACCCATCTTGTTCATCGCGTAACCGAAACCAATTTTTGTGTCAGGATCGGCGAAACCCAAAGAGCCGCCCGCACCCGGATGCCCGAACGCGTGCGGGTTCGGTCCGAGTCGCGCGCCCGCGTGCGACAGCATGAAACCCAGCCCGATGCGCGACGGTTGCCGCAGCACTTCATCAAATCCAAACGCATGCTCGGTGTAAGCGCGCACGATGCTCGCCGGAGTGAGCACGCGGTAGCCGTCGACCTCGCCACCCCGCGCGAGCGCGCCGTAGACGCGAGCCAGCGACCGCGCCGTCGCGTGTCCGTTGGCGGAAGGCAGTTCCATTGCGCGGAACGCGCGGCCGTTGACCACCTTGGGATCGAGCACCACTGTTGGAGGATTCATGATCGCGCGCGCGATCATCGACTCGGGATTCTTGAGCATCTCGGCAACCGGATTGGGCTCTCCTACTTCAGGTGGCGGCGCCGGCACGATTTCCGCCACCCGCGCGTCCTCTTTGGCGTCGAGTCCGACGTGCGCATCCAGTCCGAGCGGCCCCGCGATCTCGTCGCGAAAATACGCGCCCATCGTCTTTCCGCTCGCGCGGCGAATCACCTCGCCCACCAACCATCCATAGGTAATCGCGTGATAGCCGTGACGGGTGCCCGGCTCCCACCATGGCTTCTGCTCCGCCAGCGCGGCGCACATCGCATTCCAGTCGTAGAACGTCTCGGCTGCGAGTTGTTTGCTCACCGCCGGCAGGCCCGCCTGATGGCTCAGCAGAAATCGCACCGGCAGCTTGTCTTTGCCCGCCTGCGCGAACTCGGGCCAGTAGTGCGCTACAGGAGCGTCGAGGTCGAGCTTGCCTTGATCGAACAGGCGATGCGCGCACATCGCGGTCAGTCCCTTGGTGCTCGAGTAGATGTTGACCAGCGTGTCGCGGGTCCACGGCCGCGTTCGCGCCGCATCGGCATGACCGCTCCACAGATCGACGACTGGTCCGCCGTCCAGCGTCACGGCAATCGCCGCGCCGATCTCGCCTCCGTTCTCGAAATTCGCGGCGAAGGTTTCACGCACGCGCCGAAATTTTTCGTCGCAGCTTCCTTCAATCTTCCGAGCCATCGCGGTTCCCTCTGTGCACGCCGCTACAGCGATGCGTACACCGCATCAATCAACGCGGTCGCGCGCGGGTCGATCAAAATGCCAGCCTGCATCTTGTTCATCACGTATCCGAATCCGATTTTCGCCTGGGGATCGGCAAATCCTAGCGAGCCGCCCGCTCCCGGATGCCCGAACGCTCGCGGGTTCGGTCCCATCGCGCCGCCCGGCTGCGACATCATGAAACCCAATCCGAATCGGGTTGAGATGAACAGGACCTCGTCAGGTCCGCTCGCCTGTTCGCTGTGGCATCGCACGATACTGTCGGGGCTGAGCACGCGATAGCCGTCAACTTCGCCGCCGCGCGCTAGCGCGCCATAAAGCCGCGCCAGCGAACGCGCTGTCGTGTGCCCGTTGGCTGCAGGAAGCTCGCAGGCGCGCCACGCCCTGCTGTTCACCAAGCCTGGAGCGCCCAGCACCGGAGGATTCGCGAACGCTTTGGCGGTCACCGATTCGGGGTTCTTCAGCACCTCGGCGAAGATATTCGGTTCGCCGGGTGCCGGCGGCGGCGCCGCGATCATATTCGCGGTGCGCGCATCGTGTTCCGCGCCGAGTCCGATATGAGTATCGAGACCGAGCGGCTTCGCGAGCTCGTCGCGAAAAAAAGTTCCAGGAGATTTTCCTGTGATCCGGCGAATCACTTCGCCAACCAAAAATCCGAACGTCAGCGCATGGTAACCGTGGCGCATTCCGGGATCCCACCACGGCTTCTGCTCGGCCAGCGCCGAACACATCGTGGTCCAGTCAAATAGTGCTTCCGGCGCGAGCGGTTTGCTGATCGCGGGAAGGCCCGCGCGATGACAAAGCAGAAATCGCACCGGAATCTTTTCTTTGCCTGCGGCCGCGAACTCCGGCCAGTACTTCGCCACCGGAGCGTCGATATCGAGCTTGCCCTGATCGACCAGCCGATGCGCGCAGATGGCGGTCAGGCCCTTGGTGGTCGAATAGACGTTGACAATAGTGTCGCGGGTCCACGGCCGGCTCTTTTCCTTGTCGGCGTGGCCGGCCCATAAGTCCACTATCGGCTTTCCGTCGAACGTCAGCGCAACCGCGGCGCCAACCTCGACGCCGGACTCGAAATTGGCCGCGAACGCATCTTTGACCCGATTGAATTTGGGATCGCAGGTTCCCTCGATCTTCACTGCCATCGTCAGGACCTCTCTCATTCAGAATTTCCGCGCGCTCACCACGCACGGTTTGTGCGCCCCGTCATACCACGCTCGGGTTGATCGCGACAACGAATCAAACTGCGGTGGGTTCGTTTGCTGGATTCCCAGAAATGAAGAGGAGCCGGATGACCGGCTCCTCTTGCCTGCGCGTTCAGATTGAGCGGAGCGCCTCGAAGCTAGTTGTGATGGTTCTGGTACCTGTCTTCCTTGTGAACGAAGTGATCCGGACGATGCTTGAAGTCGGCGCGCGCCTCCGGATGGTTATGCAGAAAGCTTTTCAGCGCAGGATGGCTTCTGACCCAGGCCTGGTTGTCGATCAGCTTCGGATCTCTCTGTAGTTCCGAGGCTATCGCCGGATTTTTCGACATGAATTCGTCGGTGTTGCGAAATGGATGTCCCGCGATCGCCGGGAGCGCCATCGCACCGGCAAACATCATCGCGGACAGTACAGTCAATGCGCTCTTTCCGATCTTCATTAAAACAATTCCTCCGTCCCCCGGTATTCCTGTACGAACGCGCCGATGCGCGGTTTCAATACAATTAAGGGGATTTGTATCCCCTCAGCATACGGAGATCAGGCGGCGCGGGCTATACGCGGCTGTTTCATTTTGATCGCGGCGCGGCCGGCGGCGAGCGCCATTACCTTTGCGCGGGTGAAAGACGCTAAACTCGCGTGTGAGCGAGAGTACCGGGCCATGAAAAATGATCACAAATTTCACGGCGGCTGCCACTGCGGCGCAGTGGCGTTCGAGGTCACGGGCACGATCGAGTTGCTCGACGAATGCAATTGCTCGATCTGCGCGAAAAAGGGCTACCTGCACTGGATCGTGCCGCGCGAGGCGTTCCGGCTGCTCACGCCAGAAAAAGATCTCGCCACCTACTCTTTCAACACCGGAGTTGCGAAGCATCACTTTTGCCCGCGATGCGGCGTCGCGCCGTTCTACATTCCACGCTCGGACCCGAACAAGATCGATGTGAACGCGCGATGCCTCGACGGAGTTGATTTGAACACTCTCAAGATCAGATCCTTCGACGGGCGCAACTGGGAAGCAGCGTTTCGCGACCAGCGCGGCGTCGATCCGGAACAGCCAACCAAAAGGACATAGCGATGGCATCACTTGGGTTCACACAAAGCGATTTCCGGATCTTCGAGGTCGAAGGCTTCAGCGCCCGGATGGAGCAGATCGCGGCGCGCGTGCGTCCGCGCCTGACCCGGCTCGGCGCGGAGCTCGCTCCCGAGCTCGGACGCAAGCTGCACATGGAGTTTTTTCCGCACGTCGCCAAGCATATGCGGCGAACGGTGAATCCTCCTGCTGAAACCTGGGCGGCGTGGGGTCCGTCTCCCAAAGGCTACAAGCGCTACGGCTACCTGGCGCTATGTATCTCGAAGCTTGGGATTCATGCGCGAGTGGTGGTCAAATCGGACGCGGACAACCGGCCCGAGATGGCGCAGCGGATCGCGGCAAAATCCTCGGCGCTCGCGAAATCACTGCG
Source organism: Binataceae bacterium (SeqCode) (assembly GCA_049281755.1). Taxonomy (GTDB): domain Bacteria; phylum Desulfobacterota; class Binatia; order Binatales; family Binataceae; genus JBARDN01. The sequence continues at coordinate 18,990 of JBAPSR010000206.1, read as the reverse complement.
CGGCACGCGGATCGCCCGCTACGATCGATGGGACTTCGCCGCGTTGCCCGAAGAGAATCCGGCCGGCGAAGAATTATTCGCCGCGATGTCCGACGCGCTTAAGAAAAAGACCGGCGGGATCGACCTCGGCTTCGGATGGCCCGTGCGCGAAGCCCTGCGCATCGACCGCGCCGAGGTAATCGACGCCTTCGGCGAGCTGGAGCCGATCTACCGAATCCTGCGCTCGGTGGTCTAAGCGCCATTTTGTAATTGTCATCCCGCGTCGCTGCCGCGCGAGGAATCCCGCGTCGGCCTCTCGCCACTCGCGGGTCAGTGCATGAGCGCCACGGGATTTCTCCCTTCGGTCGAAATGACGATTGTGGGTCTGGTGCATGATTTTCGTAGTCTGCGCCTGGACCCCAACCGTCATTTCGAGCCCCTTCGACGTTGCTCAGGGCAGGCTCCGGCGAGAAATCCCGGGGTGGCCATGCTCCGAGTCTACGGTACATGCTGCGGTCTCTCGTCCGGGATTCCTCGCGCGGCAGCCACGCGTGCGGGAATGACACCGCAAGGGCAAGAGCCGTCAATTGCAATCTGGCGCGCGGGTGGAATATCGCGCCCTCTATGAAGGGGAAGCGGCAAACGCTATGGTCGATAAACTGCTAAATTGACACTTGAAGGCCGTTCTCCAAACGACCTTTGGAACGGGGATTCATGGCAAGCAAAGGAACCTGTAAGGCTACGGATTGCAAGCATGAGGCGGTCGCGAAGAGCTACTGCCGCAAGCACTATCGGCTCTGGCGCGCGGGCGAGATGCCCAAGGCGCGCTACAAGACCTGCACCTTCGAGAAGTGCCGCAAAAAGCGTTTTCGCTTAAGCCTGTGCGAAGAGCATTTCGCCGCAAAGACCGGCAAGGGTGGCGCAGCCGCGCCCGCACCAGCGGCAGAAGCAGAGGCTCCCGCGGCCTAGCGTTCGCGGATCAACCTGTGTGCTCGCGTAACGCGCGGGCGCGCGCGAAATCATCGCAATGGCAAATCTGATCGTCGCGGGAGCAGCGGGCCGGATGGGCCGGATGCTCATCGCGTTCGCGGCGCACGACTCCGCGCACAAGCTCGTCGGCGCGGTTGAGGCTCGCGGCATCGCGGCGGTCGGCAAAGACGCCGGCGATATCGCGGGAGTCGGCGCGCTCGGAATCAAAATCACCGACAACTATGCGGCGATCGTGCGGCCCGACACCGTCACGCTGGATTTCACCACCGCCGCCGCGTCGATGGAGCATCTCGAAGCGGCGGTCAAGGCGGGAGGCGCGGTCGTGATCGGCTCGACCGGATTTTCCGCCGAGCAGGAAAAGCGCGCCAAAGAGATCGCGCCGCGCATCCGCGCCGTGATCGCGCCGAACATGAGCGTCGGCGTGAATGTGCTGATGAAAATCGCCGCCGAGGTTGCCGCAATTCTGCCCGACTTCGACGCCGAAGTGATCGAGATCCATCATCGCACCAAGGTCGATGCGCCCAGTGGAACCGCACTCGGACTTGGCCGCGCGATCGCGTCGGCGCGCGGACAGGAGCTTGCTCCACATGCGGTGTATGGCCGCGAGGGAATTACCGGGGTGCGTCCTTCCGACCAGATTGGCGTGCTCGCGATTCGCGCCGGCGACGCCGTCGGCGACCACACCGTGATTTTCGGTGGACAGGGCGAGCGCCTGGAACTGATTCATCGCGCGCAGAGCCGCGAGTCGCTGGCGCGCGGCGCACTGCGCGCGGCGGCGTGGATCGAGCGTCAGAAGCCCGGACTCTACTCGATGCGCGACGTGCTGGGGCTGTAGCGAATTCTACGGCTGTATCGGCTTCGCGCCGCCGTGGCCATTTCCGGCCGCGTGGCTTTTCGGCTCAGCGCCAACACCCATCTCGCCCATCTCCTGCCCATCCCCATCGAGCGTCGCCCATCGTTCGACCAGCTTCAGACGCAATCCCCGATGCCCCTGCATGAAGTACGCGGCCATCGCGAGCAGCGCCAGAATATTTCCCGCCACGATTTTCCACCATCCGAGCTGCGATACCACCGACGAATCGAGCACGGTCACGAAGCCGACGAAAAAAACCTCGAACACGGCGAAAAGCAGAAATACTCCGAGCGCAAGGAACGGCTCCCATTCGGACGCCGCCAGCAGAATCGCGATGCCGAGGCCGAACGCAACGAACGCGAAGAAGTGCAGAACCGTGTAGCCAAGCACCAGCGCGACTGAGGCGTGCGCGGCGGCGGCGCCCTCCGAACCCTGGAAGATCATCGCGCCCAGGATCGTCGGAGTGCGCAACACATCGCCGCTGGCGAGGTCGTAGCCCAGGAACCAGATCGCGACCACCACGCCGCCGACTACGCCGGCCAGCACCCCTTCGCGCGCAACGCGCAGCCATCCGGAACCGAACAGATTTTTCGCCAGCCTCGGATGACGCCAGAAGAAGTACGTCAGCATCGCGCCGGTCGCGAGCAGGTTGCCGACGATAATTCCCCACCACGTCAGGGCAGCCATCACCTGCGGTCCGAGGAACAACACGACTGCGATGAAAAATACTTCGAAGGCGCCAAAAAAGATCAGTACCGAGATCAGGAACGGCGGCTCGTTTTCCGCCGCTTCCAGCAGGAGCGCCGCGACCACGCCGACAATTATGAACCCGGCGAAATGCAACAGTGAGTATTCGGCGACCAGCCGGATCATGCTGTGATGAAGCAGCTTCGGATCGTGCAATCCGTGCAGCAGGGTCGCGGCGAGCAGGGCGGGCGTCTCGAAACCGTGGCCGCGCGACAGGTCGAAAAGCAGGAACCACAGCGCCACCACGAGTCCGCCGATGATCCCCGCGGTTGCGCCGTCAATGATTATCTTGGTCCTGGAATGTTGCATCGCTCTCCCGTTCGCGCGCGAGATTCCTTGAAAATTTCTACTCCGATCGGCAACTAACTCTCAAGTGCGAACAATCCGCGCTGGTTGCGCGCATGAGCATTTGTGCTTTGTTCGCGGCGATCGAGTTAGGTAGGCTTTTGATCCGAATCAGTGAACCGCGGCATGCTGACTATACATGAGCGACAGGCTGACAGCGTCTGAAACGATTGCGCCCTCGCATGGGCCGATTCATCGCTTTCTCTGCGGCGAACACGCGCGGCTCGATCGGCTGCTGGACGCGGCGCAGGATTTCGCTTCGTCGTCTGGCATCGCGGCCTATGCGCAATTCCGCCACGCTCTGCTTCGGCATATCTCGATGGAGGAAAAAGTCCTGCTGCCCGACGCCGAGAAGCGCCGCGGCGCGCCCCATCCCCTGGCTGCGCGGCTGCGGCTCGACCACGGCGCGATGGCGGCGCTGATGATGCCCTCGGCGTCACGCGCGATTCTGCGCACGCTGCGCACGATTTTGATCGCGCACAATCCACTGGAGGAATCGCCCGGCGGTGTCTACGACGCCTGCGAGCAGCTCGCCGGAGCCGACGCCGCGCGTTTGCTCAGCGTAATCGAGGCGACCGCCGAGGTTCCCGTGAAGCCGCATCTCGATACTGAAAAAACCCGAACCGCGGTGCGCCACGCGCTCGAGCGGGCGGGCTACGACCCGCATCTGCTGGACGAATAAACGTGCAAGGAGACAGCGATGGACCGTGAACTCGATCGCGCGCTGATGACGTTCGACACCGGCGCCGAAATCGCAAAGCTCAAGGCGGGCGCGCAATGGCAATCCGGCAGCCGCGCCACGATCGTGCTGGTCAAGAACGACGCGATTCGAATCGTCCTGGTCGCGCTGCACAAGGGCGGTATTCTGCACGAGCATCGCGCGGAGGGGCCGATCACCCTCGCGCTGCTTGAAGGCTCGATCCGGTTCAGCGTCGGCGCCGATTCGCATACGCTCGGGAGCGGCGCGATCCTCACGCTCGGTGCAGGAATTTCGCACGAAGTCGAGGCGCTCGAGGAGAGCGCGTTCGCTCTGACTGTAATCCAGCCGGCGCGCGCGTGATTTCGAGCGTATGCCGTACGCGATACAATATTGGATTGGAGCGGGATCGAAGGTAGATGCCTGAGTCAGCGCATTCTTATCCGAACAGCACCACCCGTCAGATGCCGGATCATCCGGATACGGGCGCGGCGCACGCCGATCCGCTCAGGATCGGGCGCCTTCCCGTCGCCTTCTTTGTCGTCTCGGTAATTTTCTTCGCGATCGGCGTGTGCGCGATACCGTTCGCGGTCCCATACGCGTCGGGCTTTTTCTACCAGGCGATTGTGATCGCGGTGGTGCATACTTTTACACTCGGATGGATCACTGCCGCGATCATGGGCGTGATGTATCGTTACGTGCCCGCGCTGACCCACGTTCCGATCCGTTCGCCGCGCCTTGCGTATGCACAACTGGTGATTTTCACCATCGGCGTCTCCGGGATGGTCGTCCACTTCGCGCTCGGCGCGTGGATCGGGTTGTGGCTCGCCGCGATCGCGGTCGTCGTGAGCATCGTGATGTTCGCGGCGAACATCGTTCCGAGCCTCTGGCGCCAGTTCGGACGCGGCGTCGCGGAGACCGGGATTCTGCTGGCGATAGGATTTCTGCTGATCGCCGCGGCCCTCGGAGCGATTCTCGGAATCGACAAAACCTACGACTTCCTGGGTGGAAACGTGCTGACCAATCTCTCGGCGCATGTGCATCTGGCGGCCGTGGGATGGGTCACGATGGCGATATGCGCGGTGTCGTACCGGATGCTGCCGGCATTCCTGTTGCCGAAGGTCACGCTGCCGCGGCACGCGATCTGGCAGCTCTATGCGCTTGCGGCGGCGGTGAGTGCGCTGGCGGTGTCGCTGTTTTTCGCACTCGGCGGGGAAACTATATTCGCGATCGCGATCGCCGCCGCGATGGGCTGGTATATCGCGATAATCGCGCGGATCGTCGCGACGCGGCGGATGCCGATGGACTGGACGCCGCGGCACGCGCTCACGGGAGCGGCGAGCCTCGCAATTGCGCTGGCGCTTGGAATCATGCTGACGATAGTCGGTGGCGACAGCGTGTGGGGTGCGCGAATCGCACCGGCTTACGGCGTCGCGGGCCTGCTCGGATTTTTCTCGAACTTCATAATCGGGATGTCCTACAAGCTGTTCCCCGCGTTCGTGACGCGCGCGCGACAGGGGTGCGGATGGACGGCGGTGACGATCGATGAGCTTTCGATCGTGCGCACGCGATGGTTTGTCTTCGGCGCGTTCAACGGCGGAGTCGCGCTGATGATCGCAGGATTCCTGGTCGGCGCAATCGAGATAGTCCGCGCCGGCGCGATCCTCACCGCGGCCGGCGGTGTGGTCTATTCGGCGACAACCCTGTGGACGCTAAGCTTCGCCTTCCGCGCCGCCGCCCCCACCGCAGCCGCGCAAACCTCTTTGCGAATTTTACCGGAGTAACGGCGAGATTTACGCTCGCGCGCGGGGGCGCAGTACGCGCATCGGAGAATGGCCTGACGCGGTTGGCGAGGTTGTGATCATTGGGTCGTCGCGATCTTCGTTGCGGGACCATCGGTAGAAAATCACCGTGAACACTCCCATCAGGTAGGTGCCCTGCCCGATCCACATCAGCAATCCGCCGAGGATCTGATCGTCGAGCGGCTTGATGCCCCAGCCGTGCGGCCCTTCGAGGTACCACGGATAGATCACGTGCGTCGCCAGCGTGATCGGCGCCGCCACCGCGGTCATCGGAATCATCAACAGGAACACGTAGAGAATCTGTGCCGGGTATGAAAGCCGGGGCAGCTCCGGCAGCGGACTCAGAATCGGCCACCACAGCAGCACGCCGGTCGCCATGAAGCACAGGTGCAGGAAGATGTGGAAATTTTCGTCGCGGCACATCTTGTCGAAGATCGGTGGAAAGTGCGCAGTCACAAACACGGCCGAGAACAACAGGAACGCCATTACCGGATTGGTGAAGACTCGCGCAATCGGTTTGACCGCGCGGCTCAGCACCCACGGCCGCAGCATCCAGTCCGGCGTTCCGAGCAGCAGCATCGGCGGGATGATAAACGCCTGCACCAGATGCTGCAGCATGTGCATGAAGAAGATCCGATCATCGGCGTATTCGTCGAGTCCGGTGTGCGTGTAGAGAATCACCAGGAGCGCCGCGGTGAACCATCCGACCTGTCCGCGCGTCGGACGACGGCCGCAGAGCCGGCACGCAAGCCAGTACAGAATCGCGAGCGCCGCGACGCCGATAGCGATACTCGGATGCTCGCCCAGAAGATCGTCGAAGTCCATCGAATCGCCTAATTGCCTAGTCCCGGTGATGCGCTAGATACGCGAACAGCATCATCAGCGCGAACAGCAGCACGAACGCGACCAGCATCCCGAACAGAAAAAGCGCGCTCAGCATCCAGCTATCGTATTTGAGATGCATGAAGAACAACGCGATGAGCGCGAACTTGGCGGCCGCCAGCACCAGCAGCACCGGCACGATCACTGCCTTCAGCGCTGGAACGTAGAAGACCGTGATCTCCATCGCGGTCAGCACGCACAGGAACGCCGCCACAATGACATAGATGCCGACGCCCGGGTGATGCGGATGCTCGACGTGGCTCTCGTCGTGCCCCTGCGGCTCGATCGTTTCTGCCGTTTGCGTAGCCTCGCTCATGCGCCCTTAACCTGCTGCATCAGATAGACCAGCGTGAAGATGATTACCCACACTATATCGACGAAGTGCCAGTACAGTCCCACCATCTCGACTGAGAGCGCGCGCGACTTGTCGAATTTTTTGCTGAACGACGCGAACCAGACCGTCGCGAGCCACAACACTCCGACGCTGACGTGCACGCCGTGGAAGCCGACCAGCGTGAAGAAGCTCTGGCCGAACAGGTCGGTCTGCATCGCCAGTCCCTGATTATAGAAATGCGTGAACTCGTAGGCCTCGACGCCCAGGAACACCAGGCCCAGGACGATCGTAATCCCTAGCCACAGCCGCATCAGGCGCTTCTGGTTCTGCTGAATCGCATGCAGCGCCAGAACCATCCCAAGGCTCGACATCAAAAGCGCGAAGGTGCTGACCGAGGTGAGCGGAATCTCGAGGATGCTCGCACCGGGGCCGCCGATATTACGGCTCTTGTAAACGACGTAGGTCGCGATCAGGCTCGCGAAGAATACGCACTCGGAGCCGAGGAAGGTCCAGAGCCCGGCCTTGCGTAAATCGACGCCGCCAGTTGACGACGCTTCCTCTTCGCTCGCGTGAGTCTCCTGCCCGTAACGCGGATATTCCAGACACATCGCGACCACGCACAAGAACATCGTGCCGCCGCCGATAATGATGATCCGCCACCATCCGACGATCAAACCCACGCCCATCAGCGCGAAACCCAGCGCGATGAACAGCGGAAAAATCGACGGCGCAGGCATGTGGATCGGCTCCGTGGGAGGCGCCTTCATGCTCTCGGGCACCGGCGGGACCTGCCCCGCCATGAACATCGCGACGCCGCGCGATCCCGCGCGCCCGTACTTCATTACCCAGTAAGCATCGCGCCCGCGAACCTCGGGCACGTTGGCGAAGTTGTATGCGGGAGGCGGCGACGCGATCGACCATTCGAGGCCGCGGCCGTCCCACGGATCGGCGCCCGCATCCTCTCCGCTCGCCGTGCTCTTGATCAAATTGATGTACATGATCAGGAACGACAGTCCGAGAATAAACGCGCAAACCGTCTCGAGCTGATTGAGCGAGGTCCAGCCCAGTCCCGCGCCGTAAGTGTAGATGCGCCGCGGCATCCCCCACATCCCCAGGAAGTGCATCGGGAAAAAGGTGCCGTTGAAGCCGATGATCGTGAGCCAGAACTGCCACTTCCCGAGCCGCTCGGACAGCATCTTTCCCGTGACCTTCGGCCACCAGTAGTAGATCGCCCCCAGCAGCGCGAACATCACGCCGCCGAAGAGTACGTAATGGAAGTGCGCGACGACGAAGTAGGAATCAGTCTGCTGCAAATCGACCGGCGCCGCGGCGTGCATGATTCCCGACAAGCCGCCGATCGTGAATTCCACGATCATCGCAAGCGCGAAGTAAAACGCGGTCGTCATCCGAAGCGATCCGCCCCACACGGTCGCGATCCACGAGAAGATTTTGATTCCGGTCGGTATCGCGATCAGCATCGAAGTGATCGCGAACGCGCTGTCCGCCACCGGACCCATCCCGGTCGCGAACATGTGATGCCCCCACACGCCGTACGACAGGAACGCGATCAGCACCATCGAGTACGCCATCATCGGATAGCCGAACAGCGGCTTGCGCGAGAACACCGGCAGAATCTCGGAAATTATTCCGAACGCCGGCAGCGCCATGATGTAAACCTCGGGATGCCCGAATAGCCAGAACAGATGCTGCCACAGAATCGGAGTGGCGCCGTACGCCGCGACGTAGAAGTGCGTGCCGAAAAAGCGGTCGAGCAGCAGGAATACCAGTCCCACCGTCAGCGGCGGAAACGCAATCAGGATCAGAATCGAAGTGACCAGGATCGACCACACGAACATCGGCATGCGCATGAACGACATGCCTTTGGCGCGCATCCCGACGATCGTCACGAAAAAGTTGAGTCCGCTGACCAGCGTCGAGACCCCGAGCGTGAGCAGCCCGACCACCCAGAAGTCGAGGTTCAGCCCGGGCGAGAAGTAGCGCTCGGTCAGGTTGGCGTAGCCGAACCATCCCGCGTCCGGCAATCCGCCCCACAGCCATCCGAGATGCAGAAAAATCGCGCCGCAAAGAAAGATCCAGAAGGAGAGCGCGTTGAGCCGCGGAAACGCCACGTCACGCGCGCCGATCTGCAGCGGCATCACAAAGTTCGCGAGGAATCCGACCTCCAGCGGCATCAAGACCAGAAAGATCATGGTCGTGCCGTGCATCGTGAAGATTTCGTTGTAGACCGACGCCGAAATGAAATGGTTGTTCGGCGACCAGAGCTGGACCCGGATCAGCATCGCCTCGATCCCGCCGATCGCCATGAAGATCAAGGCGCTGGCCGCGTACATCGCCGCGACGCGCTTGTGATCGACGGTCGTCAGCCATCCGATCAGGCCTCCGCCCTGCAGATAGTTCTGCGTTTCGGCTGGCAATGCTTTGGGCTGGGCAGCCATCAACTTAAGCTCCCTTACTTCAGACTCTCGAGGTACGCGACCAGGTCGTTGAGTTGCGGGCCGCTGAGTCCGAGCGCCGGCATCTGCGCGCCCGGTTTGACGTTACCGGGATTGATGATCCATTGCGCGACATCGGCAGGATTGTTCGCCTCGATCGCGCCCGCCATCGTGGTGCGGCTGCCGAAATGGCTTAGATTCGGCCCCATATAACCCTTGGACACGCCGTCGATCATATGACAGGTGGTGCACGGACTGTTCGAGAAAATCTTTGCGCCTTCCTGAGCGGCAGGATTGGTAATCGAAGCCACCGCGGTCGGCGCGGCGGACTGCGCCTTCTCCCATTCGGCGAACTCTTGCGGTGTCTCGACGAAAACGCGAAAGCGCATGTTGGCGTGCGACACGCCGCAGAACTCGGCGCATTGGCCCGGATACATTCCCGGCACGGTCGCCTCGAACGTCAGCTCGTTCAATTGTCCCGGCACCACGTCGCGCTTGCCGCCGAGCTGCGGCACCCAAAAGCTGTGGATGACGTCGCCCGATTGCAGGTTCAGGCGAATCGGAACTCCGGTCGGAATGTGCAGCTCGTTGGCGGTGACGATGTGATCGTTGTCGCCGTAGCGGAATTCCCACCACCACTGATGCGCAACCACCCGGATCACGAGCGCGCCCTCAGGCGGGATGTTCGGCTGCGAGCGGAAAATCGTGCGGATAGTCGGAATCGAGATCATCAGCAGGATCAGCGCCGGCCCCAGAGTCCACGCAACTTCGAGGGTCAAGTCCGAACTGGCAGACGACGGCGGCGAGGCTTCGCCGACCCGGGTCGAGAAGACAAAGATCGCCAGAAAGAACGTCGCGATAACGATCGCGAACACCAGCGCGTCCCACAGCGTTACCTCGATGAACAGCCTGTATATCCAGTCGGCGAGATCCGACTTGGGCGCGAGCGTCGTCATCGGCAACTCGCGGCCGCGCGCGCATCCGGCGAGGATCGCCGACGCCGCTATCATCGCGGCGGAGATATATGTGGAGGCGCGCTTCATTCGTGCCCCTCCACCCACATCTCCTGGGTAGCGGATGCCGCCAGCCGGTCCAGTCCGGGCAACGAGCAGAGCATGAAAGCGCCGAAAAATCCGAGCGTCACCAGAATCTCGACCCATCCGAACGGCACGACATGCGGCGACAGCGACGGTACCACCAGCACGTAGCGTTCGAGCCATACTCCCACGACGCCGCCGAGCGAGACCGCGCCCAGAATCGCAGGCGTCTTCTTGGGCCGCACCCCGAGCAGCACCAGGAACGGGATCACCCACATCAGGATAACCACCGCGTACGACAGCGCCTCCCACGGCGGGTAGTACACTCGCACCACGATAAAAAAAGTCTCGACCGGAATATCGCCGTACCAGATCACGATGTACTGGGCGAAGAGCAGGTAGATCCAGAAGATCGAGAAAGCGAACACGACCAAGCCTATATCGCGCATCACCTGCGGATTTTTGAACGCATTATTCGCGCCGAGCAGTCCGCGCATGATCACCGCGACCAGCGCCATCGCGGCGGCGGCGCTCCAGAACGCTCCGCCGAAAAAGTACCAGCCGAACAAAGTGCTGCGCCACGCCGGCGCCAGCGACATCACCAGGTCAAACGCGATCAGCGTGTAAACGATCGCGAAGCCGATCGCGAGCGCGGGCGCGATCCGCCGAATCGGATTCGGAACCAGCAGAATGCTCTCGGAATCGCGCTGCCAGTCCGCGGCCTCTTTGCTGCGCGAGAGCCGCACCAGCCACAGGCTCAGGATGGTCATGATCGCGAGGCCGATTCCGTCGCGCGCGAACAGGAACGGAGTATTGAGCCATGCCGCCTTCTGTGCGATCGGATGCAGCACCCATGGAAAGATCAGCGTGCGGCCAAAATACAATCCGAAGAACAAAACGAACCCAAGCGGAATGAACCCGGCAAAGGTCTCCGCCAGGCGATACTGCGTGGTCCCCGCCCAGCGCCCATTGCACAAGTAGAAGGCCGCCAGCATCACCACTGCGCCCTGCGCGATCCCGAGCCACACCAGAAGATTGACCAGGTACGCCTGCCACGCGCGCGCGGCATTTGCACCGCCGACGTTCATCGCGAATCCGATCACGCCGGCGGCGACAAAAATCGCCATCAGCACCTTGAATGCGGTCCCTGCAACCGGACCGGCAGGAGCGGGCGGCGCGCCGGAGGCGAGTGCGGTCGCGGGTTCGACTTGCGCGCTCATCGCACCCCCACCTCGCTTCGCCGGATCGCTGAAAATTTCGCTCTACGCCGCCTCACGCAAGACCTCTTCTGCACCTGCATTCCTCAGAATCGATTCGATATTCTCAATCCGCGCGTTGTCGGCTTCATCGCAACTAACCACCACGCCGAAACGGTCCTCGCTGAAGCGCGACTGGTAGCCGGGTTTGCTTTCGAAAGCGGGAAGCCGGGCGTTGATGAGAAAACTCACGAGCGCGAAAATCCCGCCGAGCAGAATCATCAGCTCGAAGCAGATGATGATAAACGGCGGCCACGAGATGATCGGTTTGCCGCCCGCGACCAGGTTCCATTCCCACGACGTGCCGATCGTGACCGCGAGCCCCGTCAGCACGCCGATGATTCCGCCGGCCAGGACGACGGCGCGCACTCTGCTCTTGGGCTTGTGCATCGCGTGCTCGATAGCGTGACTCGGGAATGGATAGAAGACGCGGAAATCGCCCACCTCGGCATGGTGCAGATCCTCGATTCCCTGCACGCACAGATGCTCGTCAGCAAATGACCCGATTATTTCCATTGCGCTTCCAAAGCCCCGTTCATGCCGCGCTTGACGAACCTTTTTTGACCGCCTGACGCAGGAACTGGATCCCCTCCTTCAGCTCGGTCATCGAAATTATCGGCACAAATTTCGCAAACAGCGAGAACAAACCCAAAAACCACGCGAAGCTGCCCACCGTGATCATGATTTCCGTGATCGACGGCGTATAGAAATGCCACTGCGCAGGATTGAAATTCGTGGTCAGCGAGCCCGCGATAATGTCAAACCGCTCGAGCCACATTCCGATATTCACGAAGATCGAGATGATCCACAGCACCTTCATGTTCACGCGGATCCGCGGCGAGAACAGCAACAGCGGAATCAGGCAGTTGCACAGGATCATCACCCAGAAAATCCAGCCCCACGGCCCGAAATAGCGCATGTGGAAAGTCATCTGCTCGATCTTGTCGCCCGAATACCAGACCATGAAGGATTCGCAGGCATAGGAGTAACTGACGACCAGCGAAGTCAGCAGAACGATCTTCGCCAGGTTGTCCATATGCCACGGCGTCACCAGATCCTCGATATGCAGCCACTTGCGCATCGGGATCAGCAGCGTGATCACCATCGCGACGCCCGAGAAGATCGCGCCCGCGACGAAGTACGGCGCAAAGATCGTGCTGTGCCATCCCGGCAACTGCGCCATCGCGAAGTCCCACGACACCACGCTATGCACCGAGACGACCAGCGGAGTCGCCAGCCCCGCCATCAGCAGGTACGCCATCGCGAAGTGATGCCACTGGCGGTCGGTCCCCTGCCATCCGAGCGACAGGATCCCGTAGAACGTCCGGCGCCAGCCCTTTGAATGCTCGCGCGCGTTGGCGACGTCGGGAATCAAACCCATGAACAGGAACAGCGCGCTTATCGTCAGGTAGGTCGAGACTGCGAACGCATCCCACACCAGCGGCGAGCGGAAGTCGGGCTGCAGGAAGCGCTCATTCGGATACGGGAGCAGCCAGTAGGCAAACCATACGCGGCCGAGGTGGAACAGCGGCATCAGACCCGCGGTCAGAACCGCGAACAGCGTCATCGTCTCGGCGGCGCGATACACCGCGGTGCGCCACCTGGTCCGGAACAGGTAAAGGATCGCCGAGATCAGCGTGCCCGAGTGCGCAATTCCGACCCAGAACACAAAATTCGTGATGTAAACCGCCCACATGACCGGCTGACGAAGTCCGGTGACGCCAAGCCCGCTGTAAATCTGCCGGGTCCAGAGCAGCACCGCGATCGCGACCAGCGAAAAGCAGAACCCGATCCAGATCCAATAAGCCGTCCCCGGGAAATCCATCACCCGGAGCACTCCACGGTCGATATCGCGGAAGGTCGGGGGCGTGGGTTCTTGAAGTGCGGCTGCCACTTACGCCTTCCCTTTGACGCGATAGAGATCACGCAGATAAACGATCGCGGGCTGAGTGTTGAGTTCTTCGAGCATCAGGTAGTTGCGCGGCTTGTTGTCGCCGCGCCGCCGCATCATCGCGCTCTGGCTGTCGTTCATATCGCCGAACGTGATCGCACGCGCCGGGCACGCGCCCTGGCACGCGGTAACGATCTCGCCGTCCTTGAGCGCGCGCTCATCGTCACGCGCGTTGATCTCCGCGTGCTGGATCCGCTGGATGCAGAAAGTGCATTTCTCCATCACGCCCGCGCCGCGGATGGTCACGTCGGGATTCAGTTGCAGATTAAGCGGCTCCGGCCATTCCGGAACGAACCAGTTGAAGCGCCTCACTTTGTAGGGGCAGTTGTTTTCGCAGTATCGCGTTCCGACGCAACGGTTATAGACTTGGCCGTTTAAGCCTTCCTGCGTGTGATAAGAGGCGAACACCGGACACACCGGCTCGCACGGCGCATGATTGCACTGCTGGCAGAGCATAGGCGCCAGATACAAATTGGGCGCGTTGTCTTTGTCCTCCGGAAAGAACCGCTCGATCCGGATCCACGACATGATCCGGCCCTCGTCGACCAGCTCCTTGCCGACGAAAGGCAGATTGTTCTCTGCGTAACACGCAGCTACGCACGCGCTGCATCCGGTGCAGGAGTTGACGTCGATCGTCATGCCCCATTTGTGATTCGGATAGGGAAACGGCGGGTACATCTCGTACGGCTCGGGCGCGAGCGGCGCCTCGGGCTCGGCGCCGTGGCGCAGTTCGTCCAGGCTCATCGCCTCTACGATCGTTCGCCCGAGCATCTCGCTCTTGCCCAGCGGCGAGATCAGTGCGCGCGTTCTGCCGGTGCCCTTGGCGGTCACCGCGATCCGCAGCGAGCCTTCGGCCAGGATCCGCCACGGATTCGCGCCGACATCAGTCGCGTAGCGGCCGTACGCGTGATGCCCCTGTCCCAGAGGCACGACGATCGCGCCTGGATGCACGTTGGTCGAAATCAGCGCGGGCGCCTCGATCACGCCATGCTCCGTGCGCAGCTCGATTAGCTCATCCTTCGCAATTCCGAGCTTCGCGGCGGTCGTGGGATGAATCTCGGCCCAACTGTCCCAAACGATCTGCGTGACCGGCTCAGGTATTTCCTGAAGCCACGGCTTGTCGGCGCCGCGCCCGTCGTAAAGAAAGATGTGCGCAAACGCGACGAACGTCAGCCCTGACGACGGCCCATCGCCCGGCGGCGGAGTTTTGAGCGACGCCGTCGAAAGCTTGACCGCCATCGGCTTGGCTTGCGTATAGAGCCCGCCTTCGCGCCGCACCTTGGTCCAGAACTCGATTTGAGCGTCGTGGCTTGCACCTTGCGGACCGAGCGCGAGCCACTCGGCTTTGACCGCGTCGGCCGATGTCTGCCACGGAAGTTTCGCTTGCGGCGCTTTCGCCGCTGCCACCAGCATGATGTCGCCTGCGGCGCGGCTCGCGAAGACCGGCTGCATCACCGGCTGCCCGAGGCCGCGGACTCCCGGACGCGGCGCGGTATCGCGCCATTGCTCGAGCGGATGATGCGCAGGTAGGAGCAGGCTCGCCATGTTGGCAGTCTCGTCGGGCACCGTTCCCATCCACACCACGAAACCCACGCGCTGGAGCGATTCGGCCGCGCGCATCGTCGGCGGCATCGTGAACACGGGATTCGCGCCGTTGATCACCGCGACATCGATCTTGCCGTCGCGCATCGCGGACATCGCGGCGTTCAAGTCACTCGAGTTGGTTACCGGCTCCGCACCCGCGCCCTCGAGGAACAGCATCGTGCGGCCGAGATTTCCCGTCGCGGCGTTGAGGATATACGCGGCCAGATGCAGCGCCTCGTCGTCGCCAGAGGCCATCGCAACCGCGCCCTCGGCCTTGCCGAAGGCCTCGCCCATCGCACTGATCTTGTCGGCGGGAACGCCGGTGCGCTGGCTCACCGCGGCGGGATCGTATGCCGAGACCATTGTAGTCAGGGCATTGAGGTCCAGCCCCGAGTTCTGCGCAATCCAGCGCTGAGCCACCAGCACATGCAGAACGCTCCACGCGATTTGCGCTTCGGCACCGGGCGCCGACGCGATCCAGTCGTCGCACTTGGCGGCGGACATGCTCATGCGCGGACCGACGTAGAACGAACGGCCGATAGTCAGTTGTCCGCGGCGGGTTTTGGGTGCGCGAAAATCCGCGTACTGGCGTGCGAGCTCGACTGGCGAAGGTCCGGTTTCAAGGAAATCTGACCCGAAAGAGATCAGGGTTTCGGCTTGATCGATCTTGTAAATCGGCAGGTCGCGGCGTCCGAACAGAGTCGCGGCGGCATTGCGCGCGGCTTCGTTCTCGAGCGCCTCGTAGAATATCGCGCGGTTCGATTCATACGCGCCCAGGAATGCCTGCGTGATCTTCGCAAAGCTGGGGCCTTGCGGAGCGCCCAGAAATGCCACGCGGTTTTGGCCCGCTTTTGCCGCCGCGCCAAGATGATCGGTCAGCAGCTTTTCCGCCGCGTCCCACGAGACCTTCGTGAGCTTGCCGCCGTCGCCACGCAGCATCGGATCGGTCAGCCGATCAGGATTGTACAAGCCCTGGAGCGCGCCCTGACCGCGAGCGCAGATCGCTCCCGCGCCGATCGGATCGGCGGGATTTCCCGCCAGCGTCGTGACCCGTCCCTCGCGCACCGTCGCGATAATCCCGCATCCCGCACCGCACTCCGCGCATGTCGTGGCGTAATAGCTCGGCATCCCCGGCAGGACGTTCTCATCGGGAACCACGTAGGGGATAAGCTTGCGCGCGGCGGGCTCGCATCCGGGAACCGCGGCGGCGGCGCTCGCGGCCGCGGCCAGCTTTATGAAAGACCGCCTGGACAGACCCTCAGGCATTTCGCTCCTCGCTCGATCTCCTCGCTTCAATGGTGACAGGACACGCAGTCGAGGCTTGCCTTTCGCTGCGTATGACATTGCACGCAAAAGCCCATGTTGATTTCTTTGACCGGCACCACCCGATCCATGTTCTGAACGTCACCGTGGCATTGCTGGCATTGGATTCCGGCATGGATATGCGGGCGATGCGTAAACTTTACGAAATCGGGCAACGTATAGACCCGGTTCCATCGAATCTCGAACGGCGGCTGCGCATGATCGTTCCAGGCCCGCGTGACCGGCTTGATCCCGCCAACGATTCCGCTGCCATGACATCCCACGCATCGCTCGACCGGAGGGATACCGGCGTTCTCGGAGCGGCGCGCGTACTCATGGCAGTATTGGCAAGGAATCTTGTTGACCCCGGCGTGAATCCGATGGCTGAACGGGATCGGCTGGACCACGTCCATCCGCGGCAACCACGGACGCTGGGAAAAGGCGATTACGGTCGCGCCTGTAATCAACAGGACGGCCGCCAGGGGCAGGAATATCCGGTTCATCTGTGCTTCTAGCGGTCAGACTGCGGCCGCACGCGGGCTTCCAGCGATGAACCGCGCACTCGGTCGAAGCTTTCCAGTCATGGCCCTTCCCCGACCCACGCGTTCCAGAACACAAGTACCGACGGATAACGATACTTCCTTAGCCTGAAGCGCGCGCGCAGTTCCAGCGCCCGAACGTTAATTTGTCTAACACTGCGATCATTGTCAATCAAGTAAAGGTAATGATCAGAGCATCAGATCCGCCTCGCCGCGCGCCAGAAAATCGTCTCTTGACACTCATTTCATCCAGTCGAGACAAGGGCTTTCTTGAATCGGACCACATACGAAATTGCCTGCCCGACTCCGCTCGAGAAAGGCCGCCAAGTGCTCTGCGCGCCGCGCGATGAGGCGCAGATCAATCCACAGGAGCGGGCCGCGGACCTTGCGGCGCGGGCTTGTGGATTGCGCCTGCCCCTGTGGGCAATCCGGCTCCTGGCTAGTTTCGGACCGTTGCGAAGTATGGTAGTTACGTGATGACCGCAAGAAATCGGGGTTTTGACCTTAAGGTGCAGATAAAGACCGCCACTAGACTGGGACTTCTTCCGCCGTATCTGTTCGCTGAGTTGGATCGGCTAAAGAAGGAAGTCGCAGCCAAGGGCGTCGATGTGATCAGTCTCGGAATCGGTGACCCCGACCTCCGCACACCACAACATATTGTGGAGAGCCTCAAGCGGGCGGCTGACCTTCCCAAAAATCATCGCTATCCCGACTACGAAGGCCTCGAGGAATATCGCCGCGCTGCCGCCGGATGGTTCGAGCGCCGCTTCGGCTATCGCTTCGACCCCGCGAGCGAGGTCTGCGCACTCATCGGTTCGAAGGAAGGAATCGCCAACTTCGCCACCGCCGTGGTCGATCCTGGCGATATCGTGCTGATTCCGGACCCGGGCTATCCGGTCTATTATTCGGGATGCGTTTTCAACGGCGGCGAGCCTTATTTCCTTCCGCTCAAGAAAGAAAATGGGTTCGTTCCGGACTTTGCCTCGATTCCGGGCGAAGTCGCGCGCCGCGCCCGTCTGCTGTGGCTGAACTATCCGAACAATCCCACGGCGGCGACCGTCGATACCGCGTTCTTCGCGAGCGCGGTCCGCTTCTGCCTCAAACACGACATTATCCTTGCGCACGACAGCGCATACTCCGAAATCGCATACGACGGCTACCGCGCGCCGACGGTCTTCGATGCGAAAGACGCGCGCGAGTGCGCGATCGAGTTTCATTCGCTGTCGAAAACGTTCTCGATGACCGGATGGCGATGCGGATTCGCGATCGGCAATCCGCAACTGGTCGGCGCGCTGGGCAAAGTGAAGACCAACGTCGATTCCGGCGTCTTCCAGGCCGTGCAGGAAGCCGCGATCACCGCGCTCGAAGGCGGCGACGGCGACAAGCTTGCCGCGTACTGCGCAATCTACAAAGAGCGGCGCGATCTGCTGGTCGGCGCACTGCGCGAGATGGGGCTCAAGTGCGAGCTCCCGCGCGCGACCTTCTATGTCTGGGCGGAAGTTCCAAAAGGCTATACCTCGGTTTCGTTTACCGAGCGCGTTCTGAAAGAGGCGGGCGTGGCGATCACTCCCGGTTCAGGATTCGGCAGGGGTGGCGAGGGGTTCGTTCGCTTTTCACTGACCGTGTCGAGCGAACGATTGCGAGAGGCGGTAACCAGAATCAAAGCGCTTCGGATGTAACGGTAGGGAATGCCCAATCGGGCTTTCATCGCAATAGGTACTAACCTCGGCGACCGGGCCGCCAATTATCGGGAGGCAATCGCGCGGATCGCGCAGATTCCCGAGACCAGGCTCGTGCGCCAATCCTCGATCTACGAGACCGAACCGGTCGGCGAGGTCAAGGGTCCGTTCTTAAACGGCGTGATCGAGGTCGAGACCGAAATCACCGCCGACGTGATGATGCGCAAGCTGCTCGCGATCGAGCGCGTGATGGGCCGCAAGCGGGTGCGCGGAAAAAAACCGTCGCGCGGCAAATATCGTCCGCGCGTGATCGATCTCGATCTCCTGTTCTTCAACAAGGAAGTTATCGACTCGCGCGTCCTGACCGTGCCGCATCCGCGCCTGCACGAGCGCCTGTTCGTCCTCGCCCCGATGAGCGAGCTCGCGCCCGCGCTGATTCATCCCAAGCTCAACAAATCAATTTCAGAAATCATGTCAGCGCTGAAATCTCCGTTCCGCGTAAGCCTCGCCCGCGCCGAGCTGCTGCGCGCCCAGCCCGCCAAGCGCCCCGCCCTCACGCG
>JBAPSR010000205.1:0-24551 GCA_049281755.1 Binataceae bacterium (SeqCode) | reverse complement strand
CGCTTGGACTGACCAGCAAGCTGATCACGCGCGACGCCGCCGCACTGGTCGCGCGCGAGGATATAGATATCGTGGTCGAGCTGTTCGGCGGCGCCGAACCCGCGCGCAGCCTGATTTTGAAGGCGCTCGCGGCGGGCAAGGATGTGGTGACTGGGAACAAGGCGATGCTCGCGGAGCATGGCGCCGAGATCTTCGGCGCCGCGGCGCGCCACGGCCGCAGCGTAGGCTTTGAGGCCAGCGTCGGCGGCGGTATCCCGATTATCCGCATCCTGCGCGAGGGGCTGGTGGGCGACCGGCATCGCGCGGTCTACGGAATCGTCAATGGCACCTGCAACTCGATTCTCACCACGATGAGCGCGCGCGGTGCGGAGTTCAAAGACGCGCTGGCGGCAGCGCAGCGCGCCGGCCTTGCCGAACCCGACCCGAGCCTCGATATAGAAGGCAACGACGCGGCGCACAAGCTTTGCCTGCTGGTCGCGCTCGCATTCGGCGTGATGCTCAAGCCCGCGCAGGTGCATACTGAGGGCATCACGCGAATCACGCAGGACGATATCGTCTACGCGCGCGAGCTTGGCTACGTGACCAAGCTGCTCGCTATCGCGAAGGAAGACGGCGGTGTCATCGAGGCGCGGGTGCATCCGACGCTGCTGCCCCGCGACCACGTGCTGGCGAGCATCAACGACGCCTACAACGCGATCTATATCGACGGCGTGGCGCTGGGCACCACGCTGTACTCCGGCTTTGGCGCGGGGCAGATGCCGAGCGCGACCGCGGTGATTGCCGATATAATGGAAATCGCGCGCGAGCGGCGCGCGGGCGGCTCCGGACGCGCGCACGCGCTGGGGCATCCGGTCGAGCTTATCGCCAAGGCCCGTGTCAAGCCGATGGACGACGTGGTATGCGAATACTACCTGCGCTTCATGGCGCGCGACGTGCCGGGAGTGCTCGGGGCGATCGCGTCGGTTTTGGGACGCAGTGGAATTTCGATAGCCTCGGTCATCCAGAAGGGCCGCGGAGAGAAAAAGACCGTGCCGGTAATCATGCGAACCCATTCCGCGCCTGAGCGCAACCTGGTTCGCGCGCTCGAGCGGATCGAGCGCACCTCGATGGTGGACGCGCGGCCGGCATTCATCCGGATCGAGGAGAATCTGTAACCCGATGGCGGAGCAGAGCCAATATCCAGACAATCCTCCGCGGCTTAACCGATGGCCCGGGCTGATCGAGTATTATCGGCGCTTCCTGCCGGTTACCGACGACACTCCGGTCGTGACGCTGAACGAAGGCAACACGCCGCTGGTCGAGGCGCCGCAGCTCGCCGACCGGCTTGGACCAAACATCAAGGTTTACTTGAAGTGTGAAGGCTCCAACCCGACTGGTTCGTTCAAGGACCGCGGGATGACGCTGGCGATCTCGAAGGCGCTCGGCGAAGGCGCCAAGGCTGTCATCTGCGCTTCGACCGGCAACACCGCCGCGTCAGCGGCCGCGTACGCGGGCCGCGCTGGATTGCGCGCCTTTGTGCTGATTCCCAAGGGTGCGGTCGCGCTCGGCAAGCTTTCGCAATCGGTGATGCACGGGGCGAAGGTGCTCGAGATAATCGGCAACTTCGACATCTGCCTCAAGGTGGTACGCGACCTGGCCGAGCGCGATCCGCTGCGCATCCGGCTCGTGAACAGCGTAAATCCCGATCGTATCGCCGGGCAGAAGACCGCCGCGTTCGAGATTTGCGACGCACTCGGCGACGCGCCGACGCATCACTTCCTGCCAGTCGGCAACGCCGGAAACATCACGGCCTATTGGGCCGGCTATCGCGAATATCAATCGATCGGACGCTCGACGCGTCTGCCTCGGATGATGGGTTACCAGGCGGCGGAATCCGCGCCGATCGTGGTCGGGCATCCGATTGATGACCCGCACACGGTCGCGACTGCGATCAAGATCGGAAATCCTGCGAGCTGGAGCGGCGCGACCGGCGCGCGTGACGAATCCGCCGGCGTTATCGACATGGTGACCGACGCGGAGATTCTTGCCGCATATCGTTTGATCGCGCTGGGCGGCGTGTTTGCCGAGCCGGCCTCGGCGGCTTCCGTCGCGGGGCTGATAAAGTACGGCGCGTCGGGAGCGATCAAGCCGGGTTCGGTCTGCGTGTGCACGCTGACCGGCCACGGCCTGAAGGATCCCGACACGGCGCTAAAGAATCTCTCGAACACGATCGTACTCGAGCCGGATATCAAGAAGCTGATGAAAATTGTCGACCAGGGTTAGCGGGAATCCTGACATGAGCATGAAGTACGTAATCATCCACGGCGACGGGATGGCTGATTGGCCGTGCGACGAATTGGGCGGCAAGACTCCGCTCGAGGCCGCGCACAAACCCAACATGGATCTGCTCGCGACGCGTGGAATCCTGGGACTCACGGCGACGATTCCTGCCGGGATGCCGTCGGGAAGCGACGTCGGTACGATGTCGATGCTCGGTTACGATCCGCGGCGCTATCACACCGGACGCGCGCCGATCGAGGCGGCGAGCCAGGGAATCGCGATGGGTCCGCGCGACGTCGTGTTCCGGATGAACTTGGTCTCACTCGCTCCTGGAGCGGGCGGGATGCAGGTGATGAACGACTTTACCGCGGGACATATCAGTAGCGAAGAAGCGGCGCGGATCGTCGATGACCTGCGGCGCGAGCTGGCTGGAGACGGCATCGAGTTTTTCAACGGCGTGAGCTACAGGCATCTGATGGTATGGCGCAGTGGAATCGGAAACACCAAGCTCACTCCGCCGCACGACATCTCCGGCAAGGAAATAGCTGCGCATCTCCCGGAGGGCGAAGGTTCGGAGCGTCTGCGCGATCTGATGAAACGCGCGGCCGCGATTCTTGCGGGTCATCCGGTGAACACCGCGCGCCGCGCCGCCGGCAAGCCGGACGCGACGTCGGTCTGGTTCTGGGGGCAGGGGACGCGGCCCGCAGTGCCGACACTGAAGGAGCGCTTCGGAATCGAGGGCTCGGTTATTTCGGCGGTCGATCTGGTCAACGGAATCGGGCGGCTTGCGGGCCTTGCGCCGATCAAGGTGCCGGGTGCGACCGGATTTCTCGATACCGATTACGGCGCGAAGGCGCGCTACGGCCTCGAGTCGCTTAAGAATCACGATTTCCTGCTCTTGCATATCGAGGCGCCGGATGAAGCGGGCCACATGGGCCGTGCGGATCTCAAAACCGAAGCGATCGAAAAAATCGACGAATTGATCATCGGTCCGATGCTTCCGGCGCTGGCCGCGATGGGCGAGTTCGCGATTCTGCTCCAACCCGATCACGCGACGCCCTCGAAGTTAAAGACCCACTCGCCCGAGCCGGTTCCGTTCGCACTGCTGACCTCGAAGGCGTACTCACGCAAGGACGCTCCCGCGCGCCGCTACACCGAAGAAGCGGGAAAAAGCACCGGGATCGAAGTTGCCGACGGGTACCGGTTGATCGAATCGCTCTTAGGAAAGGGTGGCGTTCTCGCACAAGCTTGAACGGGAGGAACGATGGAACGCAATCTCGCACTCGAAGTGGTGCGCGCTACAGAGGCTGCGGCTTTGGCGTCTGCGCGTTTTATCGGCAAAGGCGATGAGCGCACCGCGGATCGCGCCGCGCAGGACGCGATGCGCAAGACGCTCAACTCGGTCGCGATGGACGGCAAGATCGTCATCGGCGAGGGTATAGCGGACGAAGCCGAGTTTCTCTACCAGGGCGAAATCGTCGGCACTGGCGCGGGGCCGGAGGTCGACGTCGCGCTTGACGCGCTCGAGGGTTCGTTCATCTGCGCAACCGGCGGCCCGAATGCGCTTTCGTGCGTCGCGCTTTCGGAGCGCGGCAAAATCCTGCGCTGCCCCGACACTTACATGGACAAGATTGCAGTTGGGCTGGCGGGACGCGACGTGGTGGATCTCGATCGCTCGCCGACCGAGAACCTAAAGGCGCTGGCCGACGCGAAGAAAGTTTACGTCGAGGATCTGCGCGTGGCGATTCTCGATCGCCCGCGGCATGAAAAACTGATTGCCGAGGTTCGCCGCGCGGGCGCCGGAATCAAGCTGCTCTCCGCCGGGGACCTCTCCGCCGCTATTGCGACCACCCGCCCCGAGAGCGAGATCGATATGCTCATCGGCGTCGGCGGAGCGCATCAGGGTGTTCTCGCCGCGGCTGCCATCCGCTCGGTTGGCGGACAGATGCAGTGCCGCTTCGTGCCGCGCAATCCACAGGAGGCCGAGGCGTGCCTCGCGATGGGAATCATGGACTTAAAGCGCCGCTACACGCTCGAGGAGCTGGCGGGAGACAACGTGATGTTCGCGGCGACGGGAGTTACCACCGGCGATTACTTGCGCGGAGTGCGATTTTTCTCGGGCGGCGCGATGACCAACAGCGTCGTGATGCGCTCGACCACGCGTACGGCGCGGTTTATCGAGGCGATTCATCATTTCGATTTCAAACCGGAATACTAATCTTCAATCTTGGCGCAAAGGGAGGAGATCATGAACCACTTCGTCACCGGAACGATCAAATCGATCACCGGAGTATTCACTTTGGCGCTGGTTTTCGCAGCATGCAGCGCGGCCGGCACCGCGCAACGAAACGATAACAAAATCGGCTGCAACTTCGACGCGAACAAAGTCTGTCAGAGCGCCCTGACCAAGCCGGTAGATACCGGCGGGTTCATCACCAGCAATCAGAGCTATATTGCGGACAACAGTCCAACCACCACATGGATGATGGCGCCGATCAAGGCGCCCGGCGGATCAGAAATCGACGTCCAATGCCAGGTCAATTACACGAAAAAGCAGGTCATCTACGCCTATCCAACGGTCAGCGGAACGGTCTCCGACAGCGATCGCACGTGGCTGCACAATACAGGGTTGTGCATCGGCGACGCGGGTACGGAGCCCTCGCCCAAGCCGGCCGCGGAGGAATAGCGGAGTCCATAAGGCTGCAAGCCAAATACTGATTCGTTGTCGTGCGCAAGGGGAGGGGATCATGAATCGCGTTTCCATAAGCGGAATCTTACCAATTGCCGGAGGATTGATATTGGCTGTCAGTATTGCCGCTTGCAGCACCGCCGGCGGCTCAAAGCAGAACGACGCGGCGATTGGGTGCAGTTTCAACGCCGAGAAGGTCTGTCAGAACGCTTTGACCGCTCCGGTCACGATGTCCGGAGGCTTTACGACCAGCAATCAGAGCTACATCCAGGATAACAGCGCGGCGACGACCTCCGTCGTGGTGCCGATCAGAGCGCCCGGTGGTTCAGAAATCGACGTCAACTGTGGGCTGAAATACGCAACCAAGAAAGTCATTTACGCCTACGCGAAACCAAGTGGCGCCGTTTCCGGCAGCGACCAACAGTGGTTTCATCAGACCGGAATGTGCATCGGAACCGCCGGCACCGAGGCGCCGCCCGATATCGGCCCGCAGGAATAACTAAGCGTCTTGAGGATGATCGCTGACTGGCTAATCCCGCGATTGCATACTCATTCGCCTAACTGGAAGCAGCGAGGATAAGCCCGGATGTGGACTCAATTTACTATCGACGGAAAGACCATCCTGGTGAACATGGCGATGGTCTCGCACGTGCTCGAAGTGCCTGAGGGGCAGCGCGGATGCAAACTGTTCATCTCGGCGGATAATTTCCTGATCGTCGATCAGGTGCTGCGCGAGGTGATGACGCGGCTCGGAATCGATCCGCGCACCTGATTTCCAATCGCCGCAGAAACTCGATAGTCAGTCCGCCCCGCCGATGCTATCGTCCACGAGTACGACTCATCAGTACCTTGAGTCGTAACAAAGGGGGACTGCTTGCATACCGTAAAAGGGGCGGCTTGCAATTTCGCGGGTACCTATAGTGAGTCGGCCTCTCGGCGGCTCACCATAGCGGTTTGCCTTATCTCATTTACTCTCGTACTTACCGCGGGATGCAACAGCGGCGAAGGAGGCGGATCAAGTTCGCCACCAGCGGCGGGGATTGTTCATTTCGTGCCGAATTCACATGCGTTCTGGAGCGACCCTACAAACTGGACGACTACCTTCGGTCCCGCGTACGCCGACATCACGGTGGACAACGCGAACTTTTTGCCGTGCAGAGGCGGACCATTTGCGCTTTGCTATTATTCAGGTCCGAGCGGCGGCAACGAAGACCTGTCCTGCACTCTGACGGCAGATGGCAAATACGCCAACTGCCGATGCTACGAAATTCCATACGGCGTGTACTTCGTGGATATCAACGCGATCCTGAATCGATCGGTTTATCAAGACACCGTCGCCACCTGTGGTGCCGACGGTAGCTTGTGCGCAAAGATGAATTCGGCGCCGGTGTGCCAATCGGTCAATCAGGGAACCCTGATTCCCGGCACGGGAGTTTACTCGACCTTCAGCTTCGATTGCGTACCGACCGACGGACTTGGCCTGACCAACTGTTCCACCTCGCAGTATGCCGGATGCATGACAGCGCCGTGCTTCAAGACTGGTCAGCCGCAGATCGATAGCTGCTCGTGCCCGGTCTTCAACGGTCCTTACCAGGTTGGGACGAGCGACCAGGCATGTACTCTCGGAGACGATCTCGTCTGGTCGGCTGCGTATGCTCCTCCCAGCGCCACGCCAACGCCCGCCGCGACGTTTCTCGCGCCGCCAAAAGTGGTGCAGGCCGCTGCCGCGGTTCCGAGTCCAGGAGCGTGCCTACCCGACTCGCCCGGAGGCTTCGGTTGCCCGCTTTACGTGCCCGGAACCACGGTCCTGCCGCCCGACAGCGGCGTCGACTGCTCGGTGGTCTGCTCCGAATACAATACCTGCCAGCAAAAGGGCGGCGTCGAGACCGGTTACACCTGCGATGCGACGCTTTGCACCGATCAATGTAATGACCGCGATCTGCTCGGCACCGCTTGCTCGAATCTGGCGAAGTGCGACGTTTCGGAAATTATCAAAGCCGAGACCGCGGCCGAATGCAGTTGCTGCGCGAGCCAGCTCTGCAATTGCGATCCGAACGCGCAGACCGATTCGGTGATTACCGCGCTCAATCAGCAGCAGCGCGATCGAGGTATCGTGCCGCAATGCGACGTAAACGGCACGCTTTGCGGAACACCCTGATTTGCGATCGTTGCAAGTTCCGATTCTCGATCGGTTGAGCCTGTGGCAATCGCGCGCGCCGCTGCTATACATAGGACATGGAACTTGCCACGGTAATTTTTGATTCCGGTGCGATCGCGACGCTCACCATCAATCGCCCAAATGCCCTGAACGCGCTGAACCGCGAAGTTCTCGAAGACATCACGCGCGTAATCCGCGATATCCGCCACGATCCTTCGGTGCGCGTGCTGATCATCACGGGCGCCGGCGACCGCGCGTTCGTCGCGGGCGCCGATATCGCGGCGATGAGCAAGATGACTCCAGCCGAGGGCCTGGAATTCTCGCGGCTGGGGCATCGCACGCTGACCAGTCTCGAAGAGCTGCCGATTCCGGTTATCGCCGCGGTGAACGGCTTCGCACTTGGCGGCGGCACCGAGCTCGCGCTCGCCTGCGATCTGATTATCGCTAGCGAGAAGGCGCGCTTCGGGCAGCCTGAGATCAACCTCGGCTTGATTCCCGGCTTCGGCGGTACGCAGCGGCTGGCGCATCGGATCGGCCACGCCAAAGCGCGCGAGCTGATCATGACTGGAGATATGCTCGACGCGAAAAGTGCGCTCGCGCTTGGGCTGGTGATCCAGGTCGTCGCACCCGGCGAGCTTATTGCCGCGGCGCGTGCTCTGGCCGACAAGTTGGTTGGAAAATCTGCGTGCGCGTTGCGCCAGGCCAAGGCTGCCCTGCGCGCTGCCGCGACGATGGAAGAGGACGCGGGGCTGCGCTACGAGCAGGAAGCGTTCGCAGTGGTTTTCGCCAGTGAGGATCGCGTCGAGGGCACCTCAGCGTTTGTCGCCAAACGCCCGCCTGCGTGGAAGCATCGCTAACTCGGCGGCTGCTCTGAACGACCGTTCCGAAACGGGCCACTGCTTCTATCGACCCTGTCGGCCTTCTACGCTAAAACTGAATCGATGGACTTGGAACTGACCTCGGCGCAGCGCGCCGCGCGGGATACCGCGCGCCGGTTCGCACGCGAAAAGCTCGAACCGATTGGCGTCGAATGCGACCGGACGCATCAGTTCCCAAAGGCGGCGATCGACGAACTCGGCCGGCTCGGAATCCTGGGCACGTTTATCCCAGAGAATTTTGGCGGCGCCGGACTCGACCAGGTCGCCTACGCACTCGTGGTCGAGGAACTGGCTGTTGCCTGCGCTTCCACTGCCGTGATCGTCTCGGCGCATTGCTCGCTCGCGTCGTGGCCGATTTTGGGATTGGGCAGCGACAAGATGAAGACGCAGTTCTTGCCGAAGATGGCGTCGGGCGAACGGCTCGGATGCTTTGCGCTCACGGAGCCGCAGGCCGGCTCGGACGCGGCAGGGCAGAAGACCCGCGCGATTCTTGACGGCGACAGCTACGTGATCAACGGCACGAAAAATTTCATCACCAACGCGCCGCAGGCCGGCGTCGCGATTGTGTTCGCGATGACCGCGCCGGAGAAGGGGCATCACGGGATCAGCGCGTTCGCGGTCGAGACCAGCTCGCCCGGATGGGCGGTTACGCGGGTCGAAGACAAGATGGGAATTCATGGCGCGCATTCGGCGCAGCTCAGTTTCACCGATATGCGCGTGCCGCGCGAAAACCTGCTGCTGGGCGAGGGCGAAGGCTTCAAGGTCGCGATGAAAACCCTCGACGGCGGACGAATCGGAATCGCGGCGCAGGCGATCGGGATTGGACGCGCGTCGCTCGAAGCGTCGCTCAAGTACGCGCAGGAGCGGGAGACCTTCGGCCGCCCGATCGCGCAGCATCAAGCGATCCAGTTCAAGCTCGCCGATATGGCGCTGGCCGTCGATGCGGCCCGTCTGCTGACGCTGCGCGCCGCGGCGCTCAAGGACGCGGGAAGGCCGTGCACCAAAGAATCCGCGATGGCCAAGCTGTTTGCAGCCGAAACCGCTATGGAAGCCGCCACCGAAGCGATTCAGATTCACGGCGGATACGGCTATACGCGCGAGTTCAAGGTCGAGCGCTATTTCCGCGATGCGAAGATCACGGAAATCTACGAAGGCACGTCGGAGATCCAGCGCCTGGTTATCGCGGGCCAGGTCCTCGGACACTGAATTCCGGATCGTTTTGCGATGAGGATAACGTGAGCTCGAAAAAAGATTGGCTCGAAACCACTTTCAAGCAGGCCGCCGAACGGCCCGTGCGTTTCTCGACCGTCTCCGATATGGAGATCGAGCCGCTCTACACGCCGCAAGACGTGCGCGGCGACTACGATACGTCGCTCGGAAATCCGGGAGAGTTTCCTTACACCCGCGGCGTGTACGGCTCGATGTATCGCGGACGGTTCTGGACGATGCGCCAGTTCGCGGGCTTCGGCCTCGCCGAGGACACCAACCAGCGGTTCCATTATCTGCTCAAGCAGGGCCAGGACGGTCTTTCGACCGCGTTCGATATGCCGACGCTGATGGGCTATGACGCCGACCACGAACGCGCGCAGGGCGAAGTCGGACGCGAGGGCGTCTCGGTCAGCACCATCCACGACATGACGCGCCTGTTCGACAAGATTCCGCTCGACAAGGTCACCACCTCGATGACCGTCAACTGCTCGGCGTCGGTCCTGCTCGCGATGTACCTGGTGGTCGCGGAGCGCGCGGGAATTCCATGGGAGAGCGTCGGCGGCACGATTCAGAACGACATGCTCAAGGAGTATATCGCGCAGAAAGAATGGATCTGTCCGCCGCGGCCCGCGATGCGCGTCGTGACCGACATGATCGAGTTCTGCGCGAAAAAAGCGCCGCGATGGCACGCGGTCTCGATCAGCGGCTACCATATCCGCGAGGCGGGCTCGACCGCGGTTCAGGAACTCGCGTTCACGATCGCCGACGGACTTTGCTACGTCGAAGAGGCGGTCAAGCGCGGCCTCGAGGTTGACGATTTCGCGCCGCGGCTTTCGTTCTTCTGGAATATCCACAACGACTTTCTCGAAGAGGTTGCCAAGCTGCGCGCAGCGCGCCGGATGTGGGCGCGCCTGATGAAGGAACGCTTCGGCGCGAAAAATCCGCGCTCGATGATGCTGCGCACGCACGCGCAGACCGCGGGCGCTTCACTCACCGCGCAGCAGCCGATCAACAACGTTGTGCGCGTGGCGATCCAGGCTCTGGCCGGCGTGATGGGCGGCGTGCAATCGCTGCATACCAACTCGATGGACGAAACCCTGGCGCTGCCCACTGAGCAGGCGGTCACCGTCGCGCTGCGCACCCAGCAGATCATCGCGGAGGAAACCGGCGTTACCAATACGATCGATCCGCTCGGCGGCAGCTACGCGATCGAAGCGCTGACCGATCGAATCGAGCGCGAGGCGATGGACTATATCGGCAAGATCGATGCGATGGGCGGGATGCTGGCGGCGGTCGAGACCGGTTATCCGCAGCGCGAAATCGCCGAGGCGGCGTTCCATTATCAGCGCCAGCTCGAAAAGAACGAAAAGACGATTGTCGGCGTGAGCAAGTACTCGGTACCCGAGGAAATTCCAATCGAGACGCTCCGGATCGATCCTGCGATCGAAGAGAAGCAGGTGCATCGCGTGCGCAAAATGAAACGTGAGCGCAACGCTGCGACGCTGAAAGCCGCGCTCGCTCGCGTGTCCGAGGCGTGCCGCTCGGGCGAAAACCTGATGGACCCGATCTGCGACGCCGTGCGCAGCGACGCGACCGTTGGAGAAATCAGCGATATCTTTCGCGGCGAGTTCGGCGTGTACACCGACCCAGGCTGGATCTAAACGATGGCTGACAAGAGACTGAGAATTCTGGTGGCGAAACCGGGCCTCGACGGACACGATCGGGGCGCAAAGATTATCGCGCGCGCGCTGCGCGACGGCGGTTTCGAGGTGATCTACACGGGGTTGCATCAGACACCGGAAATGATCGCGCAAGCCGCGGTTCAGGAAGATGTCGACGCTGTAGGATTGTCAGTGCTTTCGGGCGCGCACATGACACTGTTCCCGGAAGTGCTGCGCCTGCTGAAAGAACGCGGCGCCGACGACATTGCGGTGTTCGGCGGCGGAATTATTCCCGACGACGATGCGGTGAAGCTCAAGCAATTGGGAGTGCGTCAGATCTTCACGCCGGGCGCGTCCACCGAGGATATCGTCAAGTGGGTTCGCGAAAACGTGAGCGCAAGGCAATAGGCGCGGGCGCGTGGATTTCGATCTTACCGAAGAGCAGCAGCGCATCCGCGACACCCTGGCCGCGTTCGCCGAGCGCGAAATCAAGCCGTTCGCCTCGAAGTGGGACAAGGACGAAACCTTCCCGCGCGAAGTGATCGAAAAGCTCGGCGCGCTCGGCTTCCTCGGCGTCGCGTTTCCCGAAAAATGGGGCGGTGGCGCCGCAGGCACGCTCTCGCAGGTGCTGGTGGTCGAAGGATTGTCGCGTTACGACGCGTCGATCGGACTGACCTGCGCCGCGCACATGTCGCTTTCGACCGGGCATATCGCCACGTTCGCGAGCGATGAGCATCGCGACAAGTACGTGCCCGACATGCTCGCAGCGAAGAAGCTCGGCGCGTGGTGTCTGACCGAGCCGAGCTCAGGCTCCGACGCTGCCGCGATGAAGACCCGCGCGGTTCGCTCGGGGGACAATTTTCAGATCAACGGTTCGAAGATGTTCATCACCAACGGCAGTGTCGGGGACGTTTACGTGGTGATGGCGGTTACCGATACGGCCAGGGGGCGAGACGGTGTGTCTGCATTTATCGTTGATCGCGGCACGGCGGGATTGTCGAACGGAAAGAAAATCGAGAAGCTCGGCCTGCACGCGTCCGACACCGCCGAAGTTATTTTCGAGAACGTGACGATTCCCGCTCGCAACCTGATCGGCGACCTGGGTGCGGGCTATCGGCAGACGCTCAAGGTCCTCGAAGGCGGGAGGATCGGGATTGCCGGTTTTGCCGCCGGAATTGCGCGCGGCGCATTCGAGGAAGCCCGCGCGTACGCGCTCGAGCGGCGCCAGTTCAACAGCCGTATCGCCGATTTCCAGGCGATCCAGTGGATGTTCGCCGATATGGCGACGCGGATCGAAGCCTCGTGGGTGCTGATTTGCCGCGCCGCCGCGCTCAAGGACGCCGGCCTGCCGTATGCGCGCGAAGCCGCGATGGCGAAGCTGTTCGCCTCGGAGACCGCGATGTGGTCAACGACCAAGTCGGTGCAGATTCACGGCGGTTACGGTTACGTTACGGATTTTCCGGTCGAGCGCTACATGCGCGACGCGAAGCTCGCCGAGATCGGAGAGGGCACCAGCGAGGTGCTGCGGATGATCATCGCCAAATCGCTGCTGCGCGAGGGCTATCTGCCCGCATAACGCGCGCTCACGCCTCGAGCAGATCGGTGCGAATCGCTTCGAGGTCCGCGGCGCTGATGCCGATAACCTCGCGCATAAAGCCGTCCACGCCGCCTTTCTCGTCGATCAGATCGAACACCGGATCAAGCTGCTCGGCGGCCAGCGGTACGTTGGGAAAGGTCGCGTTGCTCGCAAGGAAATCCTCGATGATCGCGTCGCGCTCGACGCCTAGCGTCGCGAGAATCATCGCCGCGGCGACCCCGGTTCGATCCCTGCCCGCTGAACAATGGAAGAGCAGGGGATAGACCGTACGCTCCGCGAGCAACTTGAAGAAGCGCCGCCAGTCACGCCGGAAATGCATGACGAGTGTGTAGTGCTCCTGCCCCGGTTCGGCCTTCATCCGCTCGTAACCGCGCTCGGTGAACCACTCGTCACCCATCGGGATATGCTCCCATCGGACGCCTTCCATAATCACCTGATGCGGCCGCCCGAGATGTCTCACCTCGGGATTGCTCTGCAGGGTCACCAGAGTCTTGAGCTCGATTGCGTGCAGCGGGTTTCCTGCCGGAACTTCGGCCAGATGCGCGGAGCGGTAGATGCGTCCGGAGCGGATGCGGCGGCCGTCGCGAGTGGGACGTCCGCCAAGATCGCGAAAGTTGCGCCCGCCAAACGCGCGCAACATGTCGAAGTCGATGACAATGCGTTCGCCGCGGCCGCCTTTTCCACTATCTTCGGACACCCAGGTTATCTCCGTGATCCGGC
Source organism: Binataceae bacterium (SeqCode) (assembly GCA_049281755.1). Lineage (GTDB taxonomy): Bacteria > Desulfobacterota > Binatia > Binatales > Binataceae > JBARDN01. Next base: position 11,380 of record JBAPSR010000205.1, on the reverse strand, counting down.
TTCATTTTATACGTGAACGATCTCCGGCGCGAGTGCTCATCGTGAAAGGGCGGCCTTGATTCCCGAACCGCTCTCAATTAATAGACTTGAGTACAATTTTATGTCTGTGTCCAACCAACGTAAACTCGCGCCGCTTGCAGTTGTGCAGTCGCGGCGCGACCGGAAGAAAGAACGTACTCGCGGCGAGATATACCAGGCCGCAATTACGCTGTTCATACACCGCGGTTTCGACGCGGTTACAATCGAGGATATCTGCGACGCCGCGGATGTGGCTCGCGCGACCTTCTTCCTGCATTTTCCGGCCAAGGAAGCGCTGCTGACCGAATACCTGCGGCGCGCCAACGAGGAAATCGCCGCGATGCTTGCGAAGTATCGTGGCAGCGCGACCGCCGCATTGCGCGCTGCGTTCAAGATGCTGGCGGGGATGGCTGTGCGGCATCCCGATGTCCTCCGGCTCGTGATCCGCGAAGTGCTGGTGCGGCCGCCGATCCGCAGCCGCAACGATCAGCAGACCGGAGACTTGATCGAGTTGCTGGCGGACGTTGTTCGGCGCGGACAGGCGAGCGGAGAGTTTCGCGCGCGCGTCGATCCCCTGGTCGCGGCGCTGTCGGCGTGCGCGGCGTTTTTTGCCTTCGTTTATGCCTGGGTACAAAGGGAAGGACGCTTCGATATCGAGGCGTCGGCGGCGCAGGCGCTCGAAGTAATCCTGCACGGAATCAGCGAGCGTAAAATACGGCGTGCCCCGACTTAGGCCGCACGCGAGAAATGGATACTTAGATGGCGAATGAGCATGCGATTGTAATCGGCGGCAGCATGGCGGGCCTGTGTGCGGCGCGCGTTCTGAGCGATTTCTTTGACAAGGTGACCGTCGTGGACCGCGACGCCTATCCGGCCGGCGCGCACGAGCGGCCCGGCGTTCCGCAAAGCCGCCACGTGCACGCGCTGCTGATGCGCGGACGCCAGGAGCTCGAGAATCTGTTCCCCGGGTTTGAGCGCACGATGCTCGAGCACGGCGCGATCGATATCAACTTCGGGCTCGATTTCGCGGTGCTGCGGCGCGACGGATGGGGCCGCCGGCACCGAAATCCGATCGAGACCTTGTTCGCGAGCCGGGTGCTGATCGAGGAAACTGTGCGCGGATTGCTGCGCAAGATTCTCAATGTCGAGCTGATCGAGCGCGCCGATGCGGCGGCCTTTCTGATCGAGCGCGGCGACGCGCCTCGGGTTTCCGGATTGCGGGTGATTCCGCGCGACGGTCGCCCGGAGTTCATGCTGACCGGCCAGCTTATAGTTGACGCAAGCGGACGCGCGACCAAAATTCCCGGATGGATCAAGGGGCTCGGACTGCCCGCGCCCGAAGAAGAAGTCGTAGATTCGCACACCGGCTACGCGTCGCGCTGGTACAAGGCATCGAGTCCTACGCGCCGCCCGGCGCAGTGGTGGTGGAAGGGCGTCTGGATTGAGCCGCTCGGCGACAGTGCGGCCGAAGCGGGCGTGCTGTTCCCGATCGAGGGAGAGCGATTCATCGTCACCCTGGCCGGTTGGGGCGGCAAGTATCCGCCAAGCGACGAAGACGGGTTCACCGCGCAACTGCGCAAGCTGCGCAGCCCGCTCATCGCCGAGGAAGTCGCGCTCGGCGAGCCGATGTCGAACGTATATTCGTATCGGCAAATGGCGAATCGCTGGCGCCGGTATGACAAATGGAATGCGCGACTGGACGGATTTGTCGCGCTCGGCGACGCGACCTGCGCGTTCAACCCCGTCTATGGGCAGGGGATGACGTCGGCTGCGCTCGAGGCGTTGATTCTGCGTGATTGCCTGAAGGAGCGCGAGCGCGTGGACGCTGCTCTTCAGCGCGAGTTTTTTACCCGGATCGCGGCGTTCCAGAAAGATCCGTGGGGGCTGGCGACCGGCGCGGATTTCAATTTTTCTGCGACCGAAGGGCGCCGTCCGCCGCTTGCGGCGCGCGCGCTCAATCGCGTGATCGGCAAGATGCTCGAGGTCGGAACCGACGATCCCGTAATTGGCGACCGGCTGGCCGAGGTAGTGAACATGGTGCGTCCGCCGTCGGCGCTGCTCGACCGCGAGATTTTCGTGCGCATCGCCAAGGCGTGGGGCCGCCGAATCGTCAAGGGACGTCCCAAGGCAGAGTCGACCGGCGCCATGCCGCCACTGGGTGCCGCGCCCGCTCTGCGAGCCTGAGCGAGGCTACTTGGGTCGCGGCATGTTCAGCACGAGCATCCGCGGTTCGGTCATTTCCTGCATCGCGTAGCGCACGCCTTCGCGCCCGATTCCGGAACCTTTCACACCGCCGAACGGATAAGTATCGACGCGGAAGACTCCGGTGTCGCCGACGATCACGGCGCCCGCCTCGATCTCGCGAAAGGCGGTGAATGCGCGCTCCAGGTTATTGGTGAAGACCCCCGCTTGCAGTCCGTACGGCGAATCGTTGGTGAGCGCGATTCCTTCCTCGAAGGAATCGATCGGCTCGACCGTTGCGACCGGACCGAAGACCTCTTCGCACCACACTTGCAGGCGATGAAGCTTGCGCTCGCCGAGCTCGATGATCGTCGGCCAGACGACGGCGCCTTCGCGCTTGTTCCCGGTCAGGATGCCGGCGCCTGCATGCTCTGCCTCGGCGATCCATTCGATCACGCGGTCTGCCGCGGCGCGATTGATCAGCGGTCCGACGATTGTTCGCTCATTCATCGGATCGCCGACGCCGAGCTTCTCAGTTTCGTCGACGAAGTGTTTCAGAAACTCGCGATAAACGCCGCGATGCACGAACAGGCGCTGCACCGACAGGCATACTTGGCCGGCATGGATGAACGCACCGCGCGCGGCGCGAGACGCGGCGAGCGCGACATCCGCGGTCTCATCCACGATGAGCCCGCCGTTGCCGCCAAGCTCGAGCGCGACGCGTTGGCGCGTGGTCTTCGCTTTGAGCGCCCATCCAACCCGCGCGCTGCCGGTGAAGCTGAGCATCCGGATACGTTCGTCGGTCGCAAGCCGCTCGGCGACCGGAGGATCGGCCGAGATCACGTTGAGCGCTCCAGCAGGCAGGCCCGCGGCGCAAGCAATCTCGGCGAGCATCAGCGCCGGTCCGGGGCACATCGGCGGCGGCTTGACGACGAGCGTGTTGCCGGTGGCGATGGCGGGTGCAACCTTGTGCGTCACCAGGTTGAGCGGAAAATTGAATGGCGCGATCGCGGCGACTGGTCCGAGCGGAAAGCGCTCGACCAATCCCACCGCACCAGGATGAAGCGGATCTAGATCGAGCGGTTGGTACTCACCGCCGAAGCGCTTGGCCTCCTCGGCGGCAAGCGCAAAGACGCCGATGGTGCGAGCAACCTCGCCGCGCGAGTAATCAATCGGCTTGCCGGTGTCGATCGTGATCGCGTGTTCAAACTCGGCGCGGCGCTCTGCCACGCCCCGGCTGATCCCCACCAGGATAGCAGCGCGTTCGGCGCGCGAGAGTTTTCGCGTCGCGGCAAAGGCGCGCGCCGCTGCCGCGATCGCGGCCTCCATCTCGACCTCGCCGGCGCGCGCGACCGTGCCGGCTTTTTCTCCGGTGTAGGGGTAGATGATGTCGTAATGCTCTGACGAATCGACGCTCTTGCCGTCGATGAAATGCCGATACTCAGGCGCCATCGCGAAGCCTCCTTGCGGACAAACTAGGAATATTATTTCGCCGTGCGGGTGCGCTTGAAAGGCCCGGCTCAAGCGTGGATTTCAGAGTCGGTTACCGCCAAATAGGCGCGATACTCCGGCGACGATTCCAGCAACTCCGCGTGCGCGCCTTCACAGGCGAGAGTTCCGCCAGCTATGAAGAGCACGCGCTCGCACGCTGCGAGCGTGTTCGCGCGATGCGCGACGATTACGACGATTCGCGTCAGTGCGAGGTCGCGCAGGGTCGCCATAAGCCCGATCTCGCTTGCTGGGTCAAGCGGCGCCGCAGGTTCGTCAAGAATCAACACGTCAGGACTGCGCAAAATCGCGCGCGCAATCGCGATGCGCTGCTTCTGCCCGACTGAGAGGCGCGCGCCCCGCCGCCCGAGCATCGTCGAATACCCAAGCGGCATATGGTCGATAAACTCCGCCGCACCCGCCAGCGCTGCGGCGGCCCGGACTTCCTCGTCGCTGGCGTCGCGATGGCCGTAGCGGATGTTGTCGGCGATCGATTCGGAGAACAGCGCTTCTTGTTGAAAGACGAAACCGATTCGGCTGCGAATCGTATCGGGTGCGAAGGTGCGGGCGTCTCTGCCGTTGAGCAGAATCTCGCCCGCCGAGGTTTCGAGGAATCTCGGAATCGACGCGATGAGCGTGGTCTTGCCCGCGCCGCTTGACCCCGCGATCGCAATCATCTCACCGAAGCGCAACGTAAACGAGACGTTTTGCACCACGGGTTCCGCAGCCGAATATCCGACCGCGACGCCGCGAAGCGCAATTTCGGCTATCGATAAAGGCGCCTCGCTCCCATTAGGCGGCGCCGGCGCCTCAGCGAATCCGTCGAGGACGCTGTGAACGCGGCGCAGTCCGGCAACCGCCGGCTGGACCGCCGCCCAGGTCCCGCCGATCGTCGCGGCCGGGCGCGAAAGCATCGCACCGTAGCTGAGTAACAGAACGACGTCGCCGAGCGTCATTGCGTGATGAATCACTTGCATCATCAGGTAGTAAATCGCGCCGATCGTGAGTGCGGCCGTGGCCGGCACCAACACCAGAGCGAGCGCTATCGTGATTGCCAGCATCTTGAGCGCGGCCCGGAAGGAGCCCCAGCTCGCAGCGTCGATGGCGCCGGCTTCGCGATTCTCGGTGCCGAAAGCCTTGATCAGGCTGACTTGCGCGAGGCGCTCCTCGAACGCGGCCATCACATCGCTGCCGCGTTCGCGCATATCCTGGCTCTGATCGCGAAGCCAGCGGCCGAAGATCGCAGCGCCGATCGCAATTGCGGGAAGCGACAGAGCCGCGAGAACCGGGATAACCCGCTCATTGGGAAACTGCACCCACAAAACGATCAGCGCCATCACAAACATCACGATCGACATCAATGGCGCGAGCACCGCCGTATATAGGACCGCGCCAATCGACGCGCTGTCATGCATCACGCGGAACACCGCGTCGCCGAGTTTCTGGTCCGCGAACAATCCGAGCCGCGAGCGCAGGAAGCGCTGATAGATCGCGGTGCGCACGCCCTGGTTGATTCGCTGAGTCAGATCGAGTGTGACCAGAACTTCGTAGTAACCGAACAGCCCGTTCCACAGGCTCCATCCGTCGTTCGCGGCGTTTTGCGAAAAGCCGGCCTGATCGAGGCCGCCGCTATCAACTCCGGTGACGAGCTCGTCGGAGCGGTCGCCGACCATCCCGACCGAGAGCACCGCGAAGATCAGAAACGCGCAGAGCACGAACAGCAGCGACATCTGATTCGTCCCCGCAAGCGGCAACAGGAGTTTCGCAGGCACTCCGGTCAGGGGACGCCCGTCGATCACGTTGTCGATAACGATCTTGAGCGGCCACGGCGTGAGCAGGAAAAATGTCAACGAAAAAAATGCGAGGATGCATTTCAGATAGACCAGCCTGCGATGCTCTGCGATAAACGGCCAGCTCTTGATGAGCAGGCGCGCGGCGCCTATCGGACCGATCGACGTGCGCTCGGCAGCGTAGAGTTGGCTTTTGCGCGAGTCGCGGCGCGCGACGTTTTCCGGCGCCGGACCACGCGCGAGAATGCTAGCCACGGCGTGCCTCGGAGACCGGCGCGCGGCCAGTCTCGAGGCCGTCGCCCGCCTCGATTTTTCCTGCTGTGATTCGCAGCGAGCGGTCAGCGCGGGCCGCGGTAGTGCGCCGATGCGTCACCACGATCGCCATCCTGCGCCGCGGCGCCTCGGCGATCCAATCGCGAACTCCGCGCATCACGGTTTCTTCAGTTGCGGTATCCAGTGCTGAGGTCGGCTCGTCGAGCATCAGGATCGGCGAGTCGCGCAGCAACGCCCGCGCGAGCCCGATGCGCTGCGCCTGCCCGGTCGAGAGCTTCGAGCCCTTTTCGCCGAGCATGGTTGCGAGTCCGGAAGGAAGAGAGCGCACGAAATCGCTCAGGCCCGCGCGTTTGATTGCGGTGATGATCTCCGCCTCGGACGCATCGACACGTCCGTACGCTACGTTGTCGCGGACGCTGGCGGTGAAGAGCGGGTTCTCCTGCAGCGCAACCGACAAAACACCGCGCCACGCGACCAGGTCGAACTCGCGGATTGGCGTGCCGTCGAGCACGATCCGTCCCGATGACGGTTCATAGAACCGCAGGAGCATCGCGATGATCGTGCTCTTGCCCGCGCCGCTCGCACCCGCGATCGCCGTGACCTCGCCGACGCGAGCTTCGAACGTCACGCTGGAAAGTACCGGCGCGGCTGGGTCGTAGCCGAAGCTCACGTCCTCGAACGCGAGCCTCTGCGGGGAAGAGGGTGGAACACGATCGCCGCTTAAGATTTTCTCCTCCGGCGACATCGCGATCATCTCGAGCACGCGCGCCATCGCGACCGCTACGTCCTGCAAGCTGCCCCAGCGGTTGGCGAGCCGGCGCATCCGGTTGCTCATGCCCGCGAAGACCCCGAGCGAACCCTGGAAGAACCCCAGAGAAACCGCGGCGCGGACGAAGCCCGCAGTGCCGCCGTGCAGGACTTCACGCGCGCCAATGTATAGCGCCGCGACGTACGCGAGCCCGCGAGTCGTGTTGTTCCATACGCGGTACCGCGCGAACATCAGGCGCGCGTGGCGCGCCGCGATAAACGCGTCCCAGTTGTCGGTGGCATAACGGCCGCTTTCGAATTGCTCCTGTCCGAAGGCTTTGACCGCTTTAATCGACGAGAGTGTTTCCTCGATTCGCGAGGTCGCCTGGGACTCGGCTTCGCGCGCGGCGCGGAAGGCTGGGCGCAGATGGTTGCCGTAGAACCAGGCGAATGCGAAATCGATCGGCAGCAGCATGAGGGCGATACATCCCATTGCGCCGTTGAACATGAACAGCCACACGAAATTGGCCATCGCGTGCGGCAGGAAGCGAATCGGCTCTATCACCAACCCGTCGATCACTTGCGGAATCGCGGCCGAGTCCTGAAACATCCGGAAGATCGCGTCGCCGATTTTCTCTTCGGAATGAAAGCGCAGGCTGAGCTGCTGCAGTCGCGCATAAAGGTTGACGCGAAACAGATTCGAGATCCGCTGCAGAATCCAGACGGCGTAGCCGAGCATCAACGCGCCGTATGGAGCACCGATTGCGACCGCGATTCCCGCGGCGATACACGCATGCCACAAGATCACCTCGCGCGTGGAGCCGATCGATACGCGCAACATCCACGCCTCGCCCGCCGTGAGGTGCTTGCCATGTCCGATGACGTCGAAGAGCACCCGCACCATTTGCAGCCCGAACAGTCCGACCGGCAGCGCCGGAATCATCATGAGGAACAGGAACAGCAGATGGCGGCGATAGGGGCGGATGAACGGCCACGCGCGGCCGAGCAGGCGAAACACGTCGCGCGAGGTCAGATTCCGGGGCTGTGGGAATGCGATTTCATCGATCGGCGGCGGAGTGATTGCCGCCGCGATGTCGAATAGGTCTGCCATTTGCGATCCACCGATGATGATAACCGTCGCCGAAGTGGCTCGTAAAGACGGTGGCGTGCTAACCTCGCCGCGCGCCCCTGCACGCAAATCACTGCACCAGGAGTCCATGATGCCAGCGGTAAATTTTGAGACACGCAATCATATCGCCTACCTCACGCTCAACCGGCCCGAGGTCCACAATTCGTTCAATCCCGAAACGATCGTGCGTCTGGGCGAAGCGTGGACGCAGATCAGCGCCGACGACGACGTGCGTGCCGTAATCATCACCGGCGCGGGCAAGGTCGCGTTCTCGGCCGGCGCCGATTTGGGCAAACTCATTCCGCTCTTCACCGGTGCGCGCAAGGCGGCCGACGAATGGGACGAAAAACTGCTCGCGAACCGCAAGCTCGGCGATACCGCGTTGCTGCGAAATTTCAATCTCGACAAGCCGGTCATCGCCGCGGTCAACGGCTTCTGCATCGCGGGCGGGATGGAACTGATCCAGGCGACGGATCTACGCGTTGCATCGGACAACGCGAGCTTCGGCCTGCAGGAGGTCAAGTGGGCGATCATTCCGGCCGCCGGATCACTCGCCCGCCTGCAGCGCCAAATTCCTTACTGCAAGGCAATGGAAATTCTGCTGACTGGAAATCGAATCGACGCGCAGGAGGCGTGGCGCCTGGGCCTTGTGAACTATGTCGTCACGCAGGACAAGCTGATGGCGAAAGCCGAGGAGCTGGCTGCGACGATCGCTGCCAACGGACCGCTGGCGGTGCGCAAAATCAAGGAAGCGGTGCGGCGCACGTCGGGGCGTCCGCTCGAAGAGGCGTTCAAGATCGAAAACGAATGCGCGCGCGAGGTGATGCGCTCCGAAGATGCGAAAGAGGGCCCGCGCGCTTTCATGGAGAAGCGCAAGCCCATCTATAAGGGCCGCTGAGAGGTTACGCGCCGGAAAGTGCGCGCATCGTCGCCGTGTAATCGCGTGCGAACGTGGCAGCAGGCCCGATCGGAAACACCACAGGATGGCTTACGCCCGCGGCGCGGAAGCGGGCGATAAACTCGCGTCCCGCGTCGGCGGAGCCGAACGCCGCGATTTTCGTCGCGTTCGCGTCGCTGATCGCGCCGGGCGCTTCGTCGCGCTTGCCGAGTTGCCAAAGCCTGCGCACCTCGGCGAATTCGTCCTTAAGTCCGTAGCGCGCGAACATCTTGTTGTAACTGTCGACGAACGCGTAGCCCGCGAGCTCGCGCTTGAATGACTGGACGGCCTTGTCCACGTCGGGCGTGATACACATGCGGGCGTATATTCCGATATCGACACACCCGGCCGCGCGCCCAGCCTGCGCTTCGCCGGCGCGAATCTCCGCGATCATCGGCGCCACCGCGTCGGGTGGCGAGTAGTTCATCAGCACGCCGTCGGCGATTTCGCCCGCCAGCCGCAGCATCGGCGCGTTCAGCACCGCGAGATAAATCCGCGGCGGACGCGGCGCGCTGATTCGCATGCCGAGCCGAAAGTCGGACTTGTAAACTTCGCCCTGAAACTTCGAGCGCCCCTCGGTGAAGAGCTGGCGCATGATCGTGACGCATTCGCGCATCGCGGTGACCGGCTTGCGGTACGAGGCGCCATGCCATCGCTCGACGATTACCGGGCTCGACACGCCCAGCCCCGCGATCGCGCGGCCCTGCGAGTATTCGTTAATCGTTAGAAAGCTCATCGCCATCGCGCCCGGGGTGCGGATCTGGATCGGGATCACTCCGGTCGAAAGATCGACCTTGCTGGTGTTGAGCGCGAGCGCTCCAAGGCTGACCAGCGCGTCGGGGCCGGAAACCTCGGCAACCCACAGCGACGAGTAGCCAAGCTCTTCGGCCTCTTTGGCGACGGCGAGGCGTTCGCGGACCGGGCCGCTGCCGAGCGAAATTTGCAGTCCTAGCTTTGCGGGATCAGGCACGAAATTCTCCGTAAGATTTGATGAATTGCGGCGATTGTCGCGCGAATTCCCCAGAGCCGCAAGCCAGCACCCAAAGTTGTAGACGCAAGCGGGCGCGTTCTATAAAGAGAGCATTCGCGCAATGAAAGGCTTAAGCCGCGTCAAGTTGAATCTTTTCGAAGGCAGCGACCGTATTAGATAATGAAAACCATCGAGGCGAATATGACCAGGATCAAAACCATCCTAGCCGCCACCGCGATTTTGGTTGTCTTCGCTGTCCCGGCTTTCGCGCAATACAAACCTTGGCCTAATCCTTTTCCCGCCGCTCCCAACTGGGGCGACTACGATCAGTCCCACACTTGGCGTGGCGCCGATTGGTGGTGGAATAACAATCCCACCTGGGTGCGCGCGCACGACCCCGACTGGTGGGGCGATTGGGACGATTCGCACGTATGGCGGCCCGCGTCGTGGTGGTGGGAGAACAACCCAGGTTGGGTGCGCGCGCATCATCCCGAATGGTGGGGCGATTTCTACCAGGGCAAATGGTATCCCGCCGGATGGTGGTGGCAGAATCAGCGCGAATGGGCGGCTGCACATCATCCGGAATGGTGGGGCGACTTCGACGGACAGACCTGGCATCCGGCGCAGTGGTGGTGGATGACGCGCGCCGATTGGGCGCGCACGCATCATCCGGAATGGTGGGGCGATTCATCGCAGAACAATTGGTATCCGGCCGATTGGTGGTGGCAGCTCCAACCTGATTGGGCCCGTGCGCATCATCCGGAATGGTGGGGCGACTACTGGCAGGGCACGTGGTACCCCGCAGGATGGTGGTGGCAAAACCATCGCGACCTGTGCGAGAAAAATCATCCTGATTGGTGGGGCGACTTCGATCAGCAGCACGTCTGGCGGCCTGCCGGATGGTGGTGGCAGAACCACGCCGACTGGTGCGAGAAAAATCATCCTGACTGGTGGGGCGCGTTTGATCAGCAGCACGTCTGGCGGCCCGCCGGATGGTGGTGGGACGACGATCCCGCGTGGGCGCGCCGCAATCATCCGGACTGGTGGGGCGACTACGACGCTGCGCATGTATGGCGTCCCGCGTCGTGGTGGTGGGAGCACAATCCGGCGCAGGTTCGCGCCAATCACCCCGACTGGTGGGGCGATTTCGACGACAAGCATGTGTGGCACGCCGACGAATGGTGGCAGGCGCGCGATCCCAAGTGGGCTGCGCAGCATCATCCGGAATGGATCGGCGACTACGACAACCAGCATCAATGGCACGACGTGAACTGGTGGGCAGCGAAAGATCCGGCCGAGGCGCGTACACGTCATCCCGACTGGGCTCCTCAATTGAGCCGGAGTCTCGACCGCCAGCACATGCAGGATCAGACCGCGCTGCAACGCCAACATACTAACCAGTTACGCGAGCTCGATACTCAGCAGGCCGCGCAGCGCAACGACGAGGAACGCGCGCAGAACGACCGGCTACGCGCGATTCAACAGAAGCATCAGGATCAGGTTGACGCGCTCGAGCGCCAGCACGTCCAGGCGTCGGAGCAGGCCGAGCGCCAAAAACAGGCGACCGAGGAGGAGCAGAAGCGTGACGATGCCGAGCGCTCGCATCAAGATCAAGTCGCCGCGCTGCAGCGCCAGCATCAGCAGCAGCTTGAGCAGTATCAGCGCCAACGCACTCAGCAGGAAAACGCGGCGCGCGACACGAGGGTCCACGCCCGGCAAACACTCCTGCAACAGCACGCGCGCGAGACCTCGGCGCTGGAACAAAAGCATGCCGAGCAGATGAAATCATTCCAGCCGCGCCCGGAAGCGCGTCCGGCACCCGAAAAACGCGCGGCGCAACCGGCGCG
>JBAPSR010000204.1:0-2969 GCA_049281755.1 Binataceae bacterium (SeqCode) | reverse complement strand
CGGCGATTGCTCTTTTCAGCAATCGCCGTGACGCGCAGGTGAGGGACCTCCAGAATCGGATTCTGACAGCGGTCGCCGCCCCTGCGGGGCGCGTTCTGCCAGCCAATCGAGAAAATGACCGATTCGGCACGAATCCGGTATAGACCTTGGCGCTGCTTCTAGTATTCTAGGGCAACCTGAATTTCGGCCGCGTTTTATCGTCCGATATTGCAAGGGTTACCCTTTGCGGGCTGACCATATGAATCCAGGAGGTTTGCATGGCTAGGAAAATCGCCGCCATCGCGGGCGGCGTGGTACTCGGACTGGTAATCGCTTTTGCGCGCGCCGGCGCGTTTCCGTTTTGGAGTTCCGGCGACAAGGATTCATCCAAATCCGATTCTTCGGCGCCGCAGGCTGTTGCCTCGATGAGCGCGGTCGAATCCGCACCCCTTCAGACTCCTCCGCAGACCTCGGAAAGCGCAGGCCGCGCCGGCGCGATCGGTTCGTTTGCGCCGCTGGTCAAGCGCGTGATGCCGACGGTTGTCAACGTTGCGGTCGTGCAGGACGTCAAGACCTCCGGCTTCGGCGGCCCCGGTGATGAGAACGGCGAAGGCGGCGGCGACGAAGGCGGTGGTGGTGACGAGGGCGGCGGCCCCGGCCCCGGTGCCGGCCCGCAGCAGATGCCTCCTGGAATGGGCAATGGCAACGGCGATCCCTTCGAGCAGTTCCGCCGCTTCTTCGGCCAGGTTCCGCGCGAGTACAAGCAGCACGGACTCGGCTCCGGCGTGATCGTCTCCCCTGACGGATACATCCTGACCAACAACCACGTGGTTGGCGGCGCCGAGGAAATTCACGTCACCCTGATGGACAAGCGTGAATTCACCGCCAAAGTGATCGGCAAGGATCCCAAGACCGATCTCGCGCTGATCAAAATCGACACCAAGGATCAGCTCCCCTCCGCGGTACTGGGAGATTCCGACGCAACCGAAGTCGGCGACTGGGTCGTTGCGATCGGAAACCCTTTCGGCTTTTCGCTCACTGTGACTGCCGGAATCATCAGCGCCAAGGGACGAATCCTGGGCGGCAATTACGACGATTTTCTCCAGACCGACGCCTCGATCAATCCCGGCAACTCCGGCGGTCCGCTGTTTAATACCGCCGGCCAGGTGATCGGAATCAATACCGCGATTTACAGCCGCACTGGCGCCAATAACGGAATTGGTTTCGCAATCCCGATCGATATGGCGCGCAACGTGATGGATCAGTTGAAGGCGCACGGACGCGTAGTCCGCGGATGGCTCGGAGTCGAGATCCAGGAGGTCACTGAAGACCTCGCGCAATCCTTTGGATTGCCCAAAGCCGAAGGCGCTCTGGTCGCCAACGCCGATAAGGACGGTCCGGCCGCCAAAGCCGGAATCGAGCGCGGCGACATTATCGTCAAGTTCAACAACAAGACCGTTCATGACGAGCACGAGCTGCCCGAGTTGGTGGCCGAGACTCCCGTCAACGCGAGTGTCCCGGTCGAAGTTCTGCGCAACGGCAAACCGATGACGCTGACCGTCAAAGTCGGCGAGCTGAAAGAGCAGAAAGTCGCCAGCGCCAAGGCCGAAGAGCCCGGCGGAAGCTGGGGCATGCAGGTCGGCGATATCACGCCGGAACTCGCGCAGCAGTTCCATCTGCAGCGCGACAAGGGCGTCGTCGTGCGGCAGGTAGCACCCGACAGCCCTGCAGCCGACGCGAGTTTGCAGCCCGGCGATGTGGTGCTCGAAATCAATCGCGAGAAGGTCGCCGACGTGAAGGACTTCGTCGCCAAGGCCAAGGCGGTGAAAGCCAGCAAGAAACCCGCGCTGCTGTTGATCGCGCGCGGCGAAGCGACGCTCTACACGGTGATCAAACCCGGAGGCGGCGACTAAGCGCGCATTTCCGGATTCCTCGACAAGCGGCGGCGCTGCGACTGGCGGCGCCGCCGCTTTCTTTCGCGCTTTTCGCCGCACGCGCTTTCGCCGGATGCATCGCGATGCTACCCCTACTGGTCGGTGGCTGCTTCCGTCTTCAGATGTGACGTTCTAATCGCGGGTGCGGGTCCGGCCGGCCTCGCTACCGCTCTCTACCTGATGCGCGCGCGGCCGGAGTTGGCTGGGCGCGTTATCGCGCTCGAAAAATCCGCGCATCCGCGCTTCAAGACCTGCGCCGGCGGACTCATCCCCAAAACCATCCTCGCGCTCGAGGACCTAGGGCTTCCCCTGATGGTTCCCGCGTGCACCGTGATGCGCGGTGAGGCGCGCACTCCTGTCGGCCCCGTTATCCTCGACCGCGGAGAGCCGCTATGCACCATTGTCCGGCGCGACGAGTTCGACGCGCGCCTCGCACACGCAGCGCTGGCCGCCGGACTCGAGCTGGCCGAGCACACCCGCGCGCTGGCTGTCACGCAAAACGCCGAGCGCGTCCGGGTCGAAACCGATCGCGGAGCTTTCGAGGCCAAAGTTCTGGTCGGCGCCGACGGCTCCGGCAGCCGCGTCCGCGCCGCGATGTTCGGCGCCGGCAAGGAATCGATTGGCCGCGCCTTGATGGCCGATATTCCCGCCGATCCGGGCCGCGCCGTCGAGTTCACCGAGCAGCGATATCGCTTCGACTTCCGATGCGTCAGCGCGGGTATCCCGGGCTACGCATGGTCGTTCCCATGCCTCATCGACGGCAATCCGCATTTGAATGTAGGTATCTACGACCAGCATCCGCGCGCGTCGGGCGCCGCCGGTGGCGAGCAGGCGCAGATGCTGACGGAACTGCGCGCGGCTTTTCCGGAGCTGCCGCTCGCCGCGCTCGAAAATCGCACCCAGGCATTTCGTGCGTTTCCGATCAGGTGGTTCGACCGCCGCGACCGCTACGTCAACGGCCGCGTAATTCTGGCCGGCGACGCGGCCGGAGTCGATCCGCTGATGGGCGAGGGGATCTCGTGCGCGTTCGAGCACGGCAAGCTCGCGGCGCACGCG
>JBAPSR010000203.1:0-5443 GCA_049281755.1 Binataceae bacterium (SeqCode) | reverse complement strand
TCGTGCGGACTTGCGTGCGTGGATTTCGCGCGTCAGCAGATCAAGAACTCCTCGGCCGGCGACGTCGCCGCGATCCTGGTCGAGCCGATGCAAGGCACCGCCGGCAACGTGATTCCTCCGGACGATTGGTTGCCCGCGATCAAATCGGTGGCGAAAGACCTCGGCGCACTGCTTATCGCCGACGAGATGATCACCGGCTTCGGACGCACCGGAAAAATGTGGGGCGTCGAACATAGCGGCGTCGCGCCGGACGTCATCACGGTGGGCAAGGGGATGGGCTCGGGCTTTCCGGTTTCGGGCGTCCTGTTGAGCGCGGAGATCGGAAAGGCGGATCCGTTCGGCAAGCCCAGCGCGTCGTCGTCGAGTTACGGGGGAAATCCGCTCGCCGCGGTCGCCGTGTCGGAGACGCTCAAGACGATCCGCGACGAGAACCTGGTCGAAAATTCGCGCATGGTTGGCGCGTCGATGCTCTCGCGGCTGCGCCAGCTTCAGGAGAAATACGAATTTATCGGCGACGTGCGCGGCAAGGGTCTGCTGATCGGCGTCGAGCTGGTGCGCGATCTGAAAACCAAAGAACTGCTCGGAAAAAAGGTCACCGAATTTATTTTCAAGGAGGCGCTGAAGCGCGGCCTGGTGACGATGAGCTACTTTCCGCGCATCCGGATCAACCCTCCGCTGGTGATCACCGAAGCGCAGGCTGAAGCGGGCGTCGCGATCCTGGACGAGGTCTTCGCCGAGGTCCGCGATCACGTCGATTGGCGCGCCGCCTGAGGAGCCGCGATGAACGAAAACGGCAATGCCGCGCTTTTTTTCGATCTCGGCGGCACCCTGGTTCGCCTGGATGAATCGCGTGAGCTGCCGGTCGACGCGCGCGGCAATATCGTGATCGATCTGCTGCCCGGAGTCGCGGAGAAGCTCGCCCCGATACACGACCATCTGATTCTCGTGGTGACCAACCAGTCCAAGATCAAGCGCGGACGTTTTACGATGGCGGCGTTCGAGCGTGCGATGGAGGAGCTCGATCGCAAGCTCGGCGATATCATCACCGGGTGGAAAGTCTGTTCGCACGACGACGCCGACAACTGCCGATGCCGCAAACCCAAGGGCGGCATGATCACAGAGCTGGCCGAGCTCTACGGCGTGGACCTGAAAGCCTCGACGATGGTCGGCGATCAGGAAGTCGACGAGCTGGCAGGCCGCGCCGCCGGAGTAGCGCGCTTCGTGCACGCGAAAGATTTCTTCGGCTGGGACTAGCCGCGACACTCCCCCCCGCGACAGCGAGCTTGCGGGCTACGATGGTTCGTCGTACTATATGACCATAGTGGTCATATATTCGGGGGCATGGACGATGAAAAAGATTCAATTGAAAGACGCGAAGGCTACTCTGTCCTCGGTTGTGGATGAGGCGACTCGTGGCAAGCCTTGCGTGATTACTCGTCATGGCCGATCAGAAGCCGTTCTTATGAGTTACGAGGAATGGAAACGATTGTCTCATGTCCCCTCGTTCGGGCGGTTGTTGATGGCGGCGCCGATCGAGAAGGGCGATTTGCCCAGACGCGACCGCAAACCACTGCGCGATCTCGGTTAGCGAGTGAAGGGATCGTGTAGTGTACCTGGTCGACACCGATGTGATCTCGATCGGCGCACCTTCGAGAGTGACGGTCTCAACCGACCTAGTCGAATGGATGGATCGCAACTCGCAGCGTCTGTTCCTGTCGGCGATCAGCGTAGCCGAGATCGAAGGCGGAATAGCGAAGAGCCTCCGCGAGGGCGCTCGTCGCAAATCCGCTCGCCTGGGAGAGTGGTTGGAAACTCTGCTGCACCTCTACGGCGGCCGCGTGTTGCCTTTCGACGTACCAGCCGCTCGTATTGCCGGCAGACTCTCTGATCGGGCGCGCAGCAAGGGCCAGAGCCCCGGATTCGCTGATCTTGGAATTGCCGCGACGGCGGCCGCGCACGATCTGATTGTGCTGACCCGAAATTTGCGTCACTTTGCTCCCCTGCAGGTCCCCGTTCATAATCCTTTCGATTCGCTGCCGTAACGAATTAGACTACGCGCAGGCTTCAGCGGCATCGACGACAGATCGCGGGAACAATCATAGGAGCGCATCATGAAGATCGGACTACTCACTCCCTTCAGCGGACGAAACGGTAACCCGGGCGAGTTTGCGCGAATCGCGGAATCGCTTGGCTACGAATCGGTCTGGATCCCGGAGCATCCGGCGGTCCCCGCCAATCCAGCGACCAAGTTTCCCGGCGGCGGCGATATTCCGCCGATCTACTTCTCGATGGCTGATCAGATCGTCGCGCTCAGCATGGCGGCCGCGACCACTAAATCGCTCAGGCTCGCAACCGGTATCTGCCTCGTGCCGGAGCATAATCCGGTCGCGCTCGCGAACCAGGTCGCGACGCTCGACGCGTTTTCCGGCGGCAGGGTTATCTTCGGAATCGGTGCGGGATGGCTGCGCGAGGAGTGCGATCTGTTCGCGGTCGATTTTCCAAAACGATGGACGCAGACGCGCGAATATATCGCCGCGATGCGCGAGTTGTGGACTCACGACGAAGCCGCGTTCGACGGCAAGTACATCAAGTTTCCCGCGGTCAAATGCTCTCCCAAGCCCGCGCAGAAAAATGGTCCGCCGATCGTTATCGGCAGTCTGGACAAGAATGCGCTCAAGCGCGTGGCGAAATGGGGCGACGGATGGTGCCCGATCCGCGTGACGCCGGAGTTCATGAGCGACAAGCTGGCCGAGCTGAAACGCGAATGCGCCGCCGCCGACCGTGATTTCGCGCGGCTCGACATCACCGTCATGGGATTCGTTCAGGGCGATCGCGCCAAGGTGCAATCAGAGCTTGCGCGTTTCGCCGCGGCCGGCGTCTCGCGCTTCGTGGTGGGGTTGTCGGACTTCACGCCCGACACGATGCCCCGGATGCTCGAGCGAGTCGCCGCCGCCTACGTCTGATCGCTGCGAGCCGTCATGTCTCTGTATGAAGCGCAGCGGCATGAGTCTGTGACCGGTGCCGAGTGGAGCGAAGAGCGAGCGCGAGCGGCGATCGGACAAATCGTTGCCGACGCCCACGCGGCCTTCAGTCCTGAAGGCCTGTGGCCGCTGCATCCATTTGATCGCTCGCCCGAGCGGCCGCCGGATTCACTCAAGCCGCTCTATCACGGCGCCGCGGGCGTGATCTGGGCGCTGCTTCACCTCGAGGCGGTCGGCGCGGCAAAGGTCCGGCGCGATTATTTGCAGACGGTGCGCGAGCTGCGCCGGCGAAATCGCGAGGACTTGCGCAAATTCGAAAGCGTACGCAAGTACATGGGCGATGAACAGGCGTCCTACCTGGTCGGCGAGACCGGAATGCTCCTGCTCGAATGGACGCTCGCGCCGTCCTTGGAACTGGCGGACCAGATCTACGCCGCGATCGAAGCAAAGATTGGCGATCCGCGCGGACTCGCGTGGGGAGGTCCCGGCATGATGCTGGTCGCGCTCATTATGCATGAGCGCACCGGCGATTCGCGCTGGAAAGAATTATTTCTCCGTAACTTCGACGCGCTGTGGAATCAATGGGAATTTGCAGACGAAGCTCACTGCTGTCTGTGGACGTACGATCTCTATGGGATCACAGAAAAACGTATCGGCGCGATTCATGGATTCTTCGGTGTCGTCTTTCCAATGCTTCGCGGCTTAGATCTGCTTCCTGCCGATCGTCGGGACGAAGTGCTGCGCCGAATCCATCAAACGCTTCATGCCACCGCTCTTTGCGAAGGAAGATACGCGAACTGGCCCAACAGTGTCGGCCAGGTGAGCGGGCGGGCTCCTATACCGATGCTGGTCCAGCACTGCCTGGGCGCACCGGGGATTGTTAACTGCATGACGAATTTTCCGGACGATCGCCGGTGGGAGATCGACACGATCCTGCATCAAGCGGGAGAGCTGATCTGGAGCGCCGGACCGTCGGTCAAGTTTCCCAGTTTATGCCATGGCGCCGCGGGCAGCGGGTACGCGTTCCTGAAACTCTATGCGCGAACGGGTGAGACTGTCTGGATCGGGAGGGCGCGCAAATTCGCGATGCATGCGATCGGCCAGTGCGACCGAGCAGTTGAGCAATACGGACAGCGCAAGTTTTCGCTGTGGACCGGAGACCTTGGTCTGGCGATCTATCTTTGGAACTGCATAAAAGGAACTGCGGTTTTTCCGACCCTCGATGTCTTTTAGTGCAGTGATCGGACGGCGGATGCAGCCGCGCGGCGGCATCCGCGGTCTTTGATTGTTCGCGAATCACTACCTTTTTCGCTGGCAGCGCTCTTGCTGTGGTTCGATTGAGAACTCGCAGGGAGTGCAGCGCTATGATTTCTTCGATAATCGTCGGAGTGGTTGCGGGATGGCTGGCCGGCAAGATGATTCGCGGCGACGGCTACGGCTTCGTTTGCGACCTCGTGCTCGGATTGGTCGGCGGCGTGATCGGTGGATGGATGTTCGGCGCGTTCGGAATTCATGCGCATCACATGGTCGGCGCGATTATCGTCGCGACGATGGGGGCGTCGGCGCTGGTGTTTGCGGCGCGCGCCGCCACCGGCGAGCTCTTCGAGGACTGATAGCGCGGCTATCCGAGGAGACCGTACGCCGGCTTCCACGGATTATCGGATTTTTCCGCGCCTCTCCCAAAGTGCGCGTGGAAGCAATAAAACCCTCGATGTGAAACTGCGCGGAGCAATTTCCGGTTTCGGCGAGGTCGCCGCGCGGGCGCATCTGCCCGGATGGCTGACGCGCGACGCGGTTGGTATCGGTGTCGTTCATGAACCGGTGTCGGCGCGCCGCCATGAAGCGATGCGGCTCATCAAGAACGTCCGCGTGTACGACGATCTGGAGTTGATGCTCGACGGCGAAGCGCCCGATTTCGTCGATATCGCAAGTCCTCCCGCGTATCACGCCGCGGCGGCGCGCGCCGCGCTCGAGGCCGACGCGCATGTGATCGTCGAAAAGCCGCTATGCCTTACGCTTAAGGAGTTCGACTCGATTGCCGAACTCGCGCGGCGCAAAAATCGCGTCCTGATGTGCGTGCACAACTGGAAATACGCGCCGGCCTATGCGCTGGCGCGGCGCATGATCGATGAAGGCAAACTCGGCGCGCCGCGCTTTATCTCGCTCGATAGGATTCGCGTGGAACCTGCCGGAGCGCATAACGCTGGCGGCGCATGGCGTGCGTCGGCCGATTCGGGCGGCGGCATCCTGATCGATCACGGATGGCACGTCTTCTACCTGATGCAGTGGCTATTCGGCGGCGACGCACCGGGCGGGATTTCCGCCTCGCTCTCGGCGTCCGTATCTGGCGCCGGTGAAGACCTTGCGGATTTGCGCGTGACATTTGCCTCGGGCCGTCTCGCACGGGCGCATCTGTCGTGGCGCGGCCCGGTGCGCAGAACTTCGGCCATGATCTACGGCGA
>JBAPSR010000202.1:0-16238 GCA_049281755.1 Binataceae bacterium (SeqCode) | reverse complement strand
TCGGAATGACGGTCAGGGTTTCCGTTTTGAACCATGGATTTCGCCACTGCATGACTATTTATCTGGCAAACGCCGAATCGTCATTCCGAGCCCCTTCGGCCTTGCTCAGGGCAGGCTCCGGCGAGGAATCCCTAGGCCGTAGGGCACCCATTTGCGAGGCTTCAACACGTCCGCGGGAGGCCGCGGATGCGAGAGTATCGGCGCTGCGCCCCCTCCTTTGATCCTCCCCCATGTCAGACAATGGGGAAGGAATCAGGCTGCCTGATTCATTGAGGCTTTTCGACGTGGTAATGATCACGTAACAATCCGTCGTTAGAATTGCGCATGATGGGAGCGGGAACTTCGGCGGCGGTGGCGGAATAATATGTCCGACAAATTACTAGTGCGGCACCTGAGCGCGTTTTTCCACTCAGTGCGCGCGCTCAAGGACATCAGCCTGTCGTTTCCCGAAGGCAATGTCACCGCGATCATCGGTCCGTCGGGATGCGGCAAATCGACGCTGGTGCGATGCCTCAACCGGATGCACGAGGTCGTCGCCGGTGCGCGCGCCGAAGGCGAGGTCCTGCTCGACGGGGAGAATATCTACGCCCCCGAAGTCGATCCGGTGCAGATCCGGCGGCGAATCGGGATGGTGTTTCAGAAGCCGACCCCGTTTCCCGCGATGTCGATCGAGGACAACGTCGCCTCCGGGCTCAGCCTCAATGGCCTTAGGCTCTCGCGCGCCGAACGCGATCGGATTGTAGAAAAGAGCCTGCGCCAGTCCGCGCTGTGGGAAGAGGTCAAGGATCGCCTGCGCCGCCCGGGCGCCAGCCTCTCCGGCGGACAGCAGCAGCGCCTGTGCGTTGCCCGCGCGCTCGCGGTCGAGCCGGAAGTGCTGCTGATGGACGAGCCGTGCTCGGCGCTCGATCCAATCTCGACCGCACGCATCGAAGAGCTATTGCTCGAACTCAAGTCCGGCTACACAATCGTGATCGTGACGCACAACATGCAGCAGGCCGCCCGCACCGCCGACTTCACCGCATTCATGTACCAGGGCGATTTGATCGAGTTCGGCGATACCAACCAGATTTTTACCAATCCCACACGGCGCGAAACGGAAGACTACATCACGGGCCGGTTCGGCTAGAGCGCCGGGAGGCGAAAATGGATACCCCGCAGCCGCAGCATACTAATCGCCAGTACGAGGAGGATCTGCGCGGCTTGCGCGCCGGTCTGCTCAAAATGGGCGGCCTGGTCGAGCGCCAAATCGCGGAGGCGATGGAATCGCTGGTGGAACGCGACAGCGACCATGCCCGCGCCGTGATCCAGAACGATCACGAAGTCAACATCATGGATGTCGCCAACGACGAACAGTCCATCCGCCTGCTCGCGCTGCATCAGCCCACCGCCAGCGATCTGCGCTTCATCACGACCGGGCTCAAGATTACCACCGATCTCGAAAGAATCGGCGACAACGCGGTCAATATCTGCGAGCGCGCGCTCGAGCTCAACGAGGTTCCGCAGCTCAAGCCCTATGTCGATCTGCCGCGGATGGCGGAGATCGCGCAGTCGATGGTCAAGGATTCGATCGACGCTTTCATGCGCAATGATATCGAGCTCGCCGAGGGCGTGATCGGGCGCGACGACGAGGTCGATCTGCTCAACTACCAGATCTACCGCGAGCTGCTGAGCTACATGGCCGAGGACCCACATACCATCGGGCCCGCGACGCGGCTTTTGTTTATCTCCAAGTATCTCGAACGGATCGCCGACCACGCGACCAATATCGCGGAGATGGTGATGTTCATGGTTAACGGAAAAGTCGTGCGCCACATGGACAAGAAACAGAAATGAGCCAGCCAGCATTAGTCGAGGAACGCCGTGGCACGCGCGCGCGCGTGCTGATCGTTGAGGACGAGGCCGATATCCGCGAGCTGGTCCGCTACAACCTCGAGCGCGAAGGTTTTGTGGTCGAGGAAGCCGGCGACGGTCCGCAGGCGATCGAAAAGATCCGCCGCCGTGCGCCCGATCTGATCGTGCTCGACCTGATGCTGCCCGGGATGCCGGGGCTCGAGATCTGCCGGCAGATGCGCCAGAACCGCGAAACCGCGCATCTTCCGATCCTGATCCTCACCGCCAAGGGCACCGAGGTCGACAAGGTGCTCGGCCTCGAGATGGGCGCCGACGACTACGTGGTCAAGCCGTTCAGCCCGCGCGAGGTCGTCGCGCGGATCAAGGCGCTGCTGCGCCGCGCAGGCGGACAGAGCGCGCCCGACGATGCGGGAGCGTATGAGCGCGGCCGTCTCAAGATCGATTTCGGCACTTACCAGGTGTATGTCGAAGGCGTGCGGCACGAGCTGGCGCTGCGCGAGTTCGAGCTGCTCAAATTTTTCGTGCAGCATCCGCAGCGCGTGTATGAGCGCGAGCAACTGCTCGATATGGTCTGGGGACGCGACACGTTCGTCGAGCCGCGCACGGTTGACGTTCATGTCCGCCGCCTGCGCCAGCATATCGAGCGCGACGACGCCAACCCGGAACTGATCCTGACCGTGCGCAGTGTCGGTTACCGCTTCGACCCCGAGGCGCTTGGCTAGTTCAGCGAAGCTTAAGATTTTCGCCGCGGTCATCGCGGGCCTCCTGCCCGCGGCCGTGCTGCTTGCGGCGCTGACCGTGTGGAGCGGTGTGTCGCCGTGGCTGGCGCTGATCGCGATCGTGCTCGGACTCGGCGCCGGATTCCTGCTCGCCTCCACTATCGGCAGTGCGTTCGAGAATCACGCCGAACGGCTCGAAGCGATCGCCGCCGCGCTCGAGGCGCGCACCCCGCCGCCGCATCTGCTCCAGGGCGACGGCGGCGCGATGGGCCACGCGGAGCGTCGCCTACTCGACGCGACCGACGCCGTCGTGGCAGAGATCGATTCGCTGGCCGAACAGCGCGACGAGTTCGCGGCAATTCTGCGCAGCATGACCGAAGCGGTCGTCGTCGCGGGCCAGCGCGGCGAAGTGGTGCTGGTCAACGGTGCGGCGCGCAGGATGTTCGCGCTCGAAGCCGAGACCGACTACGTTGGCCGCGACTTCGTGGAGTTGTGCCGCGACCCGCGCTTGCAGGAATTCGTTGCGCGCGCGACCCGCTCGGACAGCGCCGAATCCGGCGCGGCCGAGTTTGTGATCCAGAACCCCGCCGTGCGCCACTTAAGCGCAAGCGCCGCGCCGGTGCGGACTTCGCAGGGAGCCGCGCGGGTGTTCGTCTTCCACGACATCACCCAGCTCAAATCCTACGAAACCGTGCGCCAGGATTTCATCTCGAACCTGACCCATGAGCTGCGCACGCCGCTCTCCGCGCTCTACGGATACGCCGAAACCCTGGTGCAGGGCGTCGAGGACAAGGAGACCCAGGTTCGCTTTCTCGGCATTATCGACCGCCAGGCGCGCCGCCTTGCGCGCCTGCTCGACGATTTGATTTCTCTCTCGGACCTGGAACGCGGGGCCTCGCCGCTCAACTTTGAAGAGCTGGAACCGCAGGCCGCGATCGCGGAGGCGGTCGAGCTGATGCGCGAGTCGGCGCGACGCGAGGGCGTGTCGCTCGAGATCGATTGCCCGGCGGGGCTGCCGAAGATCGAGGGCGATCGCGATCGGCTGCATCAGGTGATGGTCAATCTGCTCGACAACGCAATCAAATACACTCCACGCGACGGCCACGTGACCGTCTCCGCCCGTCCCGCGAGCCTCAATGGCGCGGAGCCGGAGCGCGGCGCGGTGGCGCTTGCGATCGCCGACACCGGCGAGGGGATTCCGGAGCGCGACGTCCCGCGCCTGACCGAACGCTTCTACCGCGTCGATCGCGCGCGCTCGCGCGAGCTTGGCGGCACCGGTCTGGGCCTCGCGATCGTAAAGCACATCGTGCAACTGCATCGCGGCGCGCTCAAAATCGAAAGCAAGCTCGGGGTCGGCACCTCGGTCACGGTAACGATTCCCGAAGCCCGCCACTGATCACGCGCGTTCTTTTTGCTGGAAAGCGAAGTGGTGCGCCCGGAGGGATTTGAACCCCCGACCCATAGATCCGTAGTCTATTGCTCTAATCCGCTGAGCTACGGGCGCATCCGGGCCTATGAAATTTTCACATCGCGCGCCTGCGGGCAAGACGCGACGCTCGACGACATGTCATTCCCGCGCGAAGTGCTCTAAGAGCATAGGCTGAAGCCTGTGCCACCTCGCCAAAAAACTCTGAATGAGGAGGGGTCAGACGGGAAAAAACGGCTAGAGCGGGCTTTCGGCGGGAACTACCAGCGAGTGCTCCGCGCAGATCTGATGCATTGCTTCCGCGCCCGCGTCGTTCTGAAAGATGCTTAGCGGATACGCGCACCACAGCGCGAATCGGTATCGTTCACAGAGCAGGTTCCACAAATGCTCGAGACGAATCGCCGCCGCCGAGTTGTCCTGTGCGCATAGCTGCGCAACCATCTCGCCGAATATCAGAACCGACCGATGCGAGCTCCGTGCGATCGCCTGACTGACGATACCGCCAACGCTGTCGAAGAATTTTTCCTGATTCGGCCACCCGTCTTCCATGAAGCGCGACAAGGTGGCGTTAGCGTCGTGGGTCACGTGCCGTCCCTGCGCCCGCAGCGCCTTCAGGTCCAGATGGCTCGCCGCCAGCGCCTGCTCGATCGTGTCGAGATGGGGTGGAGTCGCGACAAAAATCCCCGAATCTCCGGCCGCCATGCGGATACTCGCCAGCCGAGCGATGTTTTCGAGGACAAAACGGTCATCTTCGTAGAAGTGAACGAAGTGGCCGACCTCGCCGGACTGATGGAGCTTGGCGATATCCGAACGAGTCGCACGCGCGCGGTTGAAAATAGCCGACGATTTGGGAGCCTCCGTCATATCAAACTACGCTAAAAGACAATCTAACTCTTGCTAACTCCTGCACCCATTCCACCACATCCGAGATGGCGGCAGACCATGAGCAAACTTTACCATCGACGGTAGGTGCTTAACAACATTGAAATATTTCACGTCCGTCAAGGCGAACCTGACGCGAAACTTCTTCCAGATCGATCAGCAAACGGCGCGCACGGCTTTCACCAGCGCATCGAGATCGATCGGCTTCGAGATTACGCGTACCGGCTTCAGATCGCGGGCCTCAGCAGGGTCGAGCGCGGTGACGACGATGACCGGGATTTCCGCAAATTCCTTTTTCTTGAGCATCGCCGCCCGCAACTGCCTGCCATTCATAACCGGCATCAGGATATCGAGGATGATCAGGCGCGGCGGTGCCGGTGCGGTCTCCAAATAGGTCAAGGCCTCGGCGCCGTTGGAAAATCCCAGCGCTTTGAAACCTTCGAAAGTGAGGAGTTCGGTCAGAAGTTCGCGTGCCTGATCTTCGTCCTCGACCACCAGCACCACAGCATCAGTCATGTTGCTCCTACCAAAGATCGCTGCCCATCGGTCGGCAGGCGCAAGGTGAACGTGGAACCCCGTCCGAGTTCGCTCTTAGCCGAAATTGAACCACCGTGGGATTCGGCAATCTGCCGCGTGATCCAAAGACCCAATCCGAATCCGTCGCTTTTTGCCTCCGGCGCCGCGCGCTCGAATTTTTCGAAAATCCGCGTTATGTCGTTCGGGGCCAATCCAATTCCCTGGTCAGTAACGCTAACGACCGCTTCATCGCGATCTATCGCGATCGCGACCTCTATAGGTTTATTTTCTCCATATTTAACCGCATTTGAAACCAGATTTGTGATCGCTTGATCGATCCTGCCCCGATCCCAGCTTCCGGCAGCAGTGCCGTCTGCTCGCAGCGCAAACGCGATATAAGCATATTGCTCGCGAAATCTTGCAACGACTTCCCGAACCAGGTCGCTCAAGTCAAACGCCTCGCGATGCAATTCATATTTCCCCGATCGGATCCGGGACATGTCGAGCAATCGCTCGACCAGCATGCTCAGGCGATTTAGCTGGAATTGAGATCGGTTGAGGACATCACGGATGCCTTCAACGTGTCCGAAACGGCGATACAAGAGTTGCATGCTCAAGTGAAAGACGTTGAGCGGATTTCTCAGTTCGTGAGCAGCGACCGCGATAAATTCATCGCGCACCTTGACCGCGCCGATCAACTCCTGCTCCACCTGCTTTCGCGCGAGCACCTCTTTTCGCAGCATTTCCAGGCGCTCGTTAAGCAGGAGAAAACGGTCCGTGATGTTAAAGAATGGCTTGCAGTGGAGGACGACTAATCCGGGCTTCCCGGCGCCGGCCGGCTCGCCGCACCAGGCTTCGAGTTGGGGAGACTGCGGACCCTGCGCGGTCTTCCATACCAGCCGTCCCGGAACCGGAGAGCGGGTCCCGGCCCAACCATGGAAAGCCGACCGCACCTCCGCGTCCGGATTCTCCACCACGGAAGCCAGCGGCACTCCGGCCACCGTCGTCAATCCGAGCAGCCGCAGGCCCGCATCGTTCGCCTCGACCAGGAAATGATTGGAATCGACGAGAAAGATCGGATCCGGGAGGGCTCTTATTGCGTCGAAGTAGAGCAGCCGATTTTTTTCTGCGAGGGAAATGTCAACTTAACCTGCCGGATTAACGTTCAAGCCTTGACGTACTCTCGGCCCTCGGCGGTGGCGCTCTGCGGGGTGGATTTGAGGTGAACGACCACGACGCAGCCCGGCTGGCCCGCCGCGATAGTTTCCCGCAACTCGACTTTCGCATATCCCAGATTGGCCGCCGCGATCGAACCGAACATATTCGAGGTCATCATGCACATCGAGGGCCGGCCGAGAACTTTGTCGCCGAAAGGGCAGCGGCGGTTGCCGAGCACGATCCGCTCCTCATTTTCCTCGAGCACAAAAAAATCTCCGCCGATCCGCCGCTTCAAATCAACCAGCACACTCGCGACCTGAGGGCGGTCGAGCTGGTCGGTATTCAGCGCCAACTGGTATTTCTGGTTGATCTCGTCGCCCATGCGCTGGCTGATGATACTTACAAACCCGCTTGCTTCCTTGAGGCCGATAATCTCTTCCAGGCTTCCCGCAAGTTCGCGAATCAGCGAACGAAAAAACGTATCGCGGTCCAGATCAATCGTCTTTTGCTCGAGCGCTTCTTCCGGCATCCTTATTCGTCTCCGCTATGCCGCCCGATAGGTTGGGATACCTCAGGCGGATTCGGCCTTGCGCCGGATGAGCGAGTCCAGCGCCTCGAGTTCAATCGGTTTGGTAATATGCTGGTCGAACCCGCATCCCATGGATCGTTTCCGGTACGATTCCTCGCTGTAGCCGGTGACCGCGAACAGCCGCACAGGCCCGAGTTCGGGCATCTGCCGTAACTTTTGCGCCAGCTCGAATCCGTTGACGATCGGCAGTCCGATATCGAGCAGAATCACGTCGGGGAGAAATCGCGAAACCAATTTCAAAGCCGTTGCGGCGTCGAACGCGGTCGTGGTGACGTGGCCTCGGGCTTCCAGCGCTTCTGCCATCAGTATCGCCGAATCTTCGTTGTCATCGACGATAAACACCCGCATCCCGGTCTTTTCTACTGCGTTTATGGTCTCAATTTGAGGGGTTTCTACGATGGGATCGTTCTCCTGGCCTGCTATCGCTTCGGTGGCCCAATTGGAGAAATGTGCATCCATTTTTGAAGCGTAAGCCCGCTCGCACAGAAGATCAATATAATTAGTTCCGCAATTCCCGGCTTGGTTCGATGCGACTGGCTCGTCACAATCGGATCGGCGTTTTTTCCAATGAGTGGATTCGTAACATATGGCGGCCCGCGGCTGGTTCCTGAAGCCCGGCCTGCCGGGTCGATTCTGCGGCCGTTTCGCCTGCGGATCTTCTTCGCGCTCTGGGTGGCCGCCCTGGTGTCAAATATAGGCACCTGGATGCAGAACGTCGGCGCGGCATGGCTGATGACCTCGCTTACGCCGTCGCCGATGATGGTCGCGCTCATCCAGACCGCGTCGAGCTTGCCGATTCTTTTTCTCGCGCTGCCGGCGGGCGCGTTGGCCGATATTGTCGATCGCAGGCGCTTGCTGATTTTCTCGCAAGCCTGGATGCTCGCCGCCGCCGGCGCACTCGGGTTTCTTACGCTCACGCACGCGGCGTCGCCGTGGATTCTGCTGGCGCTGAGCTTCGCGCTCGGAATCGGCTCGGCGCTCAACGCGCCGGCGTGGCAGGCAATTATCCCGGAACTGGTCGGACGCGAGGATCTGACCGCGGCGATCTCGCTCAACGGGATCAATTACAACGTCGCGCGCGCGATCGGTCCCGCGATAGGCGGCCTTGTCGTCGCCGCCGCGGGCGTCGGTCCGACCTTCCTGCTCAACGCGCTCTCGTTCCTGGGCGTGATGGCTGTGCTCTACGAATGGCGCCGAGTCGCGCGTCCCGCAGTGCTTCCTGCCGAGCGCGTGATGGGCGCGATCCGCGCCGGAGCGCGCTACGTCCGTTACGACACCAAACTGCGCGCCGTGCTGGTCGAAACCGCGGCGTTCATCTTTGGCGCCAGCACCCTGTGGGCCGTGTTGCCTTCCGTCGCGCGATGGAGTCTTGGCCTGGGCGCGGCCGGTTACGGGATGCTGTTGGGATTTTTCGGCGGCGGCGCGATTGTCGGCGGGATGCTGATGCCGCGCCTAGGGCGCCGTCTCTCGCGCGATACTACCGTCTTCGGCGCCGCGATCGTCGTCGCACTCGGCACCGCCGCACTCGGACTCACGCACAACCTCGTGCTCGCGTGCGCCGTGCTTACGATAGGCGGAGCGGCATGGACGATCGCGATGGCCACGCTCAATGTCGCGGCGCAGCTCTCGGTCCCCGCCTGGGTGCAGGGCCGCGCGCTCGCGACCTATCAGATGATCGTGCAGGGCGGGATGGCGGTCGGCGGTGTGCTGTGGGGATACGTCGCCGAGCGAATCGGCCTGCCCGCCGCGCTGCTGGGCGGCGCCGCCGCGATTGTGCTTGGGCTGCTGACGCGGTTCTGGTTCCGGCTCGCGACCGACGCCGAGTTGGATCTGGAGGTCGTGCCCCGGCCGATGCCCGACGTCGCGCACGCAATCGATCCGGACAGCGGTCCGGTCCTGGTCACGGTCGAATATCTGATCGATTCCGAGCGCGCGGTCGAGTTCGAGCGCACCTCGCGCGCGCTGCGCGAAATCCGCCGCCGCGACGGCGCGACCTTCTGGGGGATGTTCTTCGACGCCGCCGCACCCGGCCGCTTCGTCGAGTACTTCGTCGTCGAATCGTGGCTCGAGCATCTCCGGCAGCATCAGCGTGTCACCGCCGCCGACTTGTTCATCTTGAACGGGGTCTTCGCGTTTCATATCGGCGCCAATCCGCCCGCCGTCACGCATCAGGTATCGGCGCAGAGCCTCGACGGCGCCAACGCCGAATTCTTCGCGCAGATGGCCGCCAGCGGCGTCCGCGAGCCCGACGAAGTACATTGATCTTTTACGTTTCGCCTCTAAGATGCGCCTTTCCATTGGCAGGCCGCTTCCAGGGAGCCTGCGATGCAATCTGTGCCGCAACCTTCGGGCTCAACCAGTGCGACGAGACCGGCGGTTTTGCCGGCGGGGACCGTTCCACTAAAGATCGTCCTGCCGGTCGCCTTGAATTGTTGGCCGATCTCGATTTCACCGGGTATCAAGACTACCCCGTCGGCGAGGTCCGTATCCCGGTCTGCCGATTCTACCTTGAAGCGCAAGCTCGTCGGATACTTCACCTCCCTAACGGCCCGCCCGAATACAGGTTTCTGCAACGATGCGCTCCCGGTTCGCTCGCCGGACAAGTAAATCTCGAAAAAAATCGAACTGCCGATCCCGATTGCGGAACAGGTTACGGACTTGATTTGCAGGGCAGGAGCAATCGACCTGGCAGTGCCGGCGGAAGGGACATCCGATTTGGAGGCTGGCGGAGTGGTCGGAACGGAAAAGAACGCCCAAAGCCACGCGGCGAGCACTAGCAGCGTTATACCCAATGAAAGGTACGTCCGGGGGCGTGCCCCTGCACGGGCAGGCCTGGGAACTCCGCGTGCCGGTTCGGGCGCTGGCGCTCCGCAAATTGCACAGAAGGCGGCATCCTCTGGGATGGCCTGCCCACAGTTGGTACAAAAGCGTCCCTGCGGCATTCCCCCTCCAATTAAAGCGTTGCGCCTTCGAAGCTTTGGCGCATACTCCCACCCGTTATTTCGCGTCGTGGAATATGATTCCGAGCGCGTAGCGCTCGCCGCGCGTCACCGTGCTGACGCCATGCCTGACGTTCAAGCGATAATGCCCGCGCGCGCCCACGGCAGGACGATAGCGGTTCGCGAAGATGACGCCGCATCCGGCGTCGGCCGCGATCGCCTCGCCACGCGACTGCGCGCGCGGGCGCTGCTCGACCAGCAGCAACTCGCCGCCGTCGAAATCGCGTCCGCGATCGCTCAGCGTGCAGGTGAACTGAAACGGAAAGGCAATCTCGCCGTACAAATCCTGATGCAGGCAGTTGTAGCCCCCCGCGTCGTACCGGAGCATCAGCGGTGTCGGCCGATTTTGTCCGTGCGCGTGGCACAGCCCGACAAAGTTTTTGAGCGACGCGGGATATTGCGCCTCGAGCCGCATCTCGCGCGACCAGCGGCTCGCGATCGGCGCGAGCCGGCGATAGAGCGCCGTGCGCAGCTCCGCGATCTCGCCCGGCAGCGGATAGGCGAAATATTTGTAGTCGCCGACGCCGTAGCCATGCCGCGCCATCTCGATCCGGCTGCGGAATTTCTCCCGCTCGGGGTATAGCGCGATCATCGCCGCGCACTCGTCCGGCGCGAGGATCGGTCCGGTGAGCGCATAGCCGCGCGCGTCGAGTTCGCGCTCGATCCGTTTCCAAACGAGCGCGCCGACGCGCGCGGCCAGCTCACCCATCGCTTTGGCCGCTATGCGGTATGCTTCAGGACGAACGCGCCGAGCTTGTCGATCGCCTGCTTGCCCTCGTCGAGGATCGGCGCGAACGACTGAAAGACGTGGATCATATTTTCCCACGGCTCGAGGGTAACGTTCACGCCCGACTTGCGCGCGCGCTCGGCCAGCCGCGTCGAGTCGTCGTACAGCGTCTCCGCGGTGCCAACCTGAATCAGCAGCGGGGGCAGCCCGCTCAAATCCGCATACAGCGGCGCGGCCAGCGGGGTCCTCGGATCTTTTCCGCCCAGGTATGCTGCCGCCATCGAAACCAGCCCGGCTTTGTGCACCATCGGATCGGCCTGGTCCCTGGTCGTCATCGATTCGCCGATCCCTTCCAGATCGACCCACGGCGACAATCCCACTCCCGCCGCCGGCATCGGCAACTTCGCTTCCTTGATCGCGACCAGCGCCGCGACCGTCAGCCCTCCGCCCGCCGAGTCGCCCGCGATCGCGAGCCGCCCCGGACGGATTCCCTGCGCAAGCAGATAGCGATAAGCGGTGACGGAATCCTCGACCGCCGCTGGAAACGGATGCTCGGGTGCGAGGCGGTAGTCGATCAGCAGCACCCGCGCCTTGGCGGCGCGCGAGATGCGTCCGGCCAATGCGCGATGCGTATTGATCGAACCGATAACGTACCCGCCGCCGTGCAGGTAAAGAATCGCGCGGCCCGCGTCAGCGCCCGGCGCTGCGATCCATTCCGCCTTGACGCCGCCGGCGCTGACCGGTTCGCATTTGACGTCGGCCTCGACCGGCAACATTACCGTCATTTGCTCGAAGCCCGCGCGGATCTTCTCGACCGAAGCGGTGGGATCGATCGGTTGCGCCTTGAGCATCTGGATAACTGAATCAAGCTGCTGCTTGGACATCGCAAATTACCTCCGAATATATAGCGAATATCATTGCGCAAGCAGTTACGACAGACTCTTGGGGATTGTATCCGCGCCGCGGTTCAGGATGAAAACCAACATGGCGATACTCGCGGATCTGGTCGTCGCGGTCCACGTCGCGTACGTCGCATTCGTGGTGTTGGGATTGGCGGCGATCTTCATCGGCGCGGCGGCCGGTTGGAAATGGGTGCGCAACTTCTGGTTTCGAGCCGCGCACCTGGCCGCGATCGCGATCGTGCTTTTCGAGTCGATCGCGGGGTTCGCGTGTCCGCTAACCACGCTCGAGAACTCGCTGCGTATCCGCGCCGGCGAATCAGGCTACGCAACTGATTTCCTGGGCTACTGGCTCGACCGCCTGATTTTCTACCGCGCCCCCGGATGGGTATTTATCGCACTCTACGCCGCCTTCACCCTCGCCGTAGCCCTGACACTCTGGCTCGTCCCGCCGCGCCGCTTGCCCTCTCCCGGTGGGAGAGGGTATTTCAGCCTTCGGAGTTAAACCACGATGAAAGTTTCTCTGTTCTACCTGCCGTCAGTCGGAAGCAAATCCGATATCGAAAAAGGCCGCGTCGGATTAAACGGCGCCCTCTACGATCAGATGCTGCGCGAGCTCTCTGCGCAGGCGCGGCTCGCCGACGACCTCGGCTACGACTCGATGAGCTTCACCGAGCATCACTTCCACGTCGAAGGCTTCGAGCTCTCGAACAACCCGGTGCTGCTCGATCTCTTCATCGGGATGCAGACCAAGCGGCTGCGGGTCGGGCAGCTTGGAATCGTGCTGCCGTCGCAGAATCCGATTCGCGTCGCCGAGGATATCGCGATGCTCGATCACATGACGGGGGGCCGCGCCAACGCCGGCTTCGCGCGCGGCTATCAGCGCCGATGGGTCGATATCATGGCGCAGCAGACACACGGGATTCACGGCGCGCAGCCGCATCAGCACGACGAGATCGACGCCGCCAACCGCGCAGCGTTCGAGGAGAATTTCCGCATCATCAAGAAGGCGTGGACCGAAGATTTTCTCACCTACGAGGGCAAGTATTGGCGCGTTCCAGCCGGCCCGACGCCGTGGAATATCGACGCGACCAATAAATGGGGCGGCGGGGTCGAAAACGGAATCGTCCGCGCGGTCTCGGTCGTGCCCAAACCCGTGCAGAAGCCGCATCCCCCGATCTTCCAGCCGTTCGCGTCGTCCGAGCGAAGCATCAGATGGTGCGCGCAGGAGGGCGTCACCGCGATTCTGCCGCCGCTGCATCCAGACCTCGAGCATCACCTGTGCGAGGTCTATGCCGAAGTATCAAAGCGCCCGCTCGGCGACGGGATGGGCGTGCTGCGCGATATCGTGATTGCCGACACCGACGAACAGGCGCGCGCGATCTGGCGCGAGAGCGGTTACTTCTGCGGCCACGAATGGTTCGAGCCGTTCGGCTTCTCCAAGGGACTCGAGGATCCCAAGACCGGCGAAGCCGCCGACCTGTGGTCCAACGGACTCGCCTTCGTCGGCACCGTCGATACCGTCACCCGGCAAGTCGAGCATCTGCTGAAGCGTCTGCCGATCAGATGGATCTTCGCGTGGATGTATAACGGCCTGATGCCGCACGACCGCCTGATGAAAACGATCGAGCTGTTCTGGACCAAGGTGCTGCCGCGCGTCAGCGACTTGAAATGAAACCGGGCGGACGCGTCAATCCGCGCCCGCCCGGCTTCGCGAATTCTCGCGAGACTCTAGCTTGCGTTCGTGATCTTAAGGGCCGTGAACTGCCAGACCGGAAGCGTCTTGGTGCCCGCCGCGCCCGCCAGTCCGATCTCGCCGCCGCCTGCCGGTGGCTGACCCGAAAAAGTAGTCAACTGGGTGCCATTAATATAGACCGTGGCCTGAGTGCCCTTGGTGACGACCCTAAGCTGATTGCTCTGGTTGACACCTTTTTTGATTGCCGCGTTTGGCGTCCAGGGCATCACCGTGATCCAGCGGTCGGCCACATGACGGTAAATCGCAAACGTTCCCAGACCCGACACTGCCAGGTCATAGTAGTTATTGAGGTCGGTCGCCCAGAAGATGAGAGCGGCATACGCGCGCCCCTCCTGGGGACCGATCGTTGTCGGCTCGACCGTGACGCAAGCGTCCATGTCGGTGAACACGTTGCCATTATTGAGGACGTCGGATTCAGAGTTCAGCGCCGGCTTGATCACCAAGGCCCCATTCTGCACCGAGACTACAGCGTTGGGCTGGCCCCAGTTGGCCTGCAGAATTGTGAAGTCATCTTGAAGCAAAACTGTACTACCCATGCAGGCGAACGCCGGCATCGCGCGCGAACCGATCGTCGCGAGCAGTACTCCCAGAAAGATGGCAAAAGTTCGAATGCGCATTCCGGTCCCCTCCGTCAGATCACCGTGGTTCAAATGGTTACGGCCAAGATCATTGCTGTCACAGAATGATACAACACACTTTGGCTCTTTACTTATCTGCTGATTGAGTTATGTCTCGCGGTGGCCCACAGGTTTACGCCAAGTGCATTTGCATTTCAACCGTGCGGTGAAGATGCCGCCCGTGCCGAATTATCGCCGGCGCGTCTGTCGCGCGTACCCGGTGCCCGCTATCATCTCGCGAATCCCGATGATCGTTTCGCAAATCAGATGATCCTTGCCTCCCACAACGTCCTCGAAGATCTCGGCCTGGTCCTGGGCGTCGCCGCGATCACCACCGTCGTGTTCCAGAAAATCCGCCAACCGGTCGTGGTCGGATACCTGGTGGCCGGCGTGATTGTCGGTCCCTACACCCCGATCCTTT
Source organism: Binataceae bacterium (SeqCode) (assembly GCA_049281755.1). Classification (GTDB taxonomy): domain Bacteria; phylum Desulfobacterota; class Binatia; order Binatales; family Binataceae; genus JBARDN01. The sequence continues at coordinate 1,678 of JBAPSR010000202.1, read as the reverse complement.
TCGCCAGCCAGGATCGAATCCACACGCTCTCCGAACTTGGCGTGATCCTCCTGATGTTCGCGCTCGGGCTCGAGTTCCGCATCCGCAAGCTGGTGCAGCTCGGCCCCACCTCCGGCTTCGTGACCGCGCTGCAAGTCGGGCTGATGCTGTGGCTCGGCTACATGGTCGGGAAGCTGATGGGATGGACCCGGCTCGAGTGTATTTTCACCGGCGCGCTGCTTTCGATCTCGAGCACGACGATCGTCGCCAAGGCTTACGGCGAAGAGCGCGTTCCAGTTCCCGAGGGTGTGCGCGAGCTGGTCTTCGGCGTGCTGCTCGCCGAAGATCTGACCGCCGTGATGATGCTGGCGGTGCTGACGGCGCTCGCATCGGGCGCGGGGCTCAGCACCGGGATGATGATCTCGGTGGTCGGCAGGCTCGCGATTTTTCTGGCGTTGCTGGTGGGCGGAGGACTGCTGATCGTGCCCTGGAGCATCCGTCAGATTGTGCGTATCGGCCGCGCCGAGACCACCCTGGTCGCCAGTATCGGAATCTGTTTTATCTTCGCGATCATCGCGGAGCGCGCGGGCTATTCCGTCGCGCTCGGCGCGTTTCTGGCCGGCTCGCTGGTGGCCGAGTCGGGCGATATCGCCAGTATCGAGCATCTGGTCGCGCCGGTGCGCGATATCTTCGCCGCGGTGTTCTTCGTTTCGGTCGGGATGATGATCGATCCCGCGCTCATCGGCGAACACTGGCGGGCGCTTTCCCTGCTGGTGCTCGCGGTGATCGCGGGAAAGCTCTTTGCCGTGACGGTCGCGGCGCTGCTCTCGGGTGCGGGCGTGCGCACCTCGGTGCGCGCCGGCATGAGCCTTACGCAAATCGGCGAGTTTTCTTTCATCATCGCGGGAGTTGGAATCCAGACTCACGCCACCCGCGAGTTCGTTTACACGCTCGCGGTCGCGGTCTCGGCGGTGACCACTTTTACCACGCCGTTCATGATTCGCGCTTCCGGTCCGGTCGGAGATTTCGTCGCCCGCAAGCTGATCCCGCAGCGGCTCGGCTCGCTGCAGGTGATCTACGACTCGCTGATGGAACGCACGTACCGGCGCGGCGCGAACGGGCGCACGCTCGGATGGTCGATCGCGCTGCTCTGTGCGGGTGCGATTTCTATCGCGGCGATCCTGATCTTCAATGAACAGGATCCATACGGGCTCACCTACCGGGCCGCGCAACTGATTCATACCTCATATTTCGACGCGGGATTGTCGGTCGATTTCGTCGCGCTCGTCGTCTGTGCGCCGTTTGGTTATGCGATGTATATCGGCGCGCGCAACATGGCGCAGGCGATCGCGGCGCGCGCTTTTCCCGCTGGCACCGGCGCCGCGCCTTCCCCCGCCGCGGAAGCGCTGGTCGCGGTCCTGCACGCTACGATTCTGCTGGTAACCGTGATGCCGCTGCTTGCGATCGTGCAGCCGTTTCTCGAACCGGTCGAAGGAATCGGCGCGATCGTGATCGGTGTCGTGCTGATGGTGTTCGTCATCTGGCGCAGTGCGCGCAAGCTGCAGGGCAATCTGGGCGCCGTCGCCGATCTGATCGCGGCCGCGTTCGCCACCAGCCGCGACTCTCCGCACGAGATCCCGGGCCTCGGAACCATCACGCCGATCGTGCTGGGCGCGGGCGCCGCCGCGATCGGCAGAAC